>NZ_FXYI02000165.1:0-8056 GCF_900184915.1 Clostridium sp. HV4-5-A1G
ATGTATCTTTTTGAGCTTTTTACTTATAGATTTATGTTATTGTTAAAAATATTATTTATTTTTATTCATTTTCTACTTTTTCAAATTCACTTATCTGTTCCTTTAATATTGCTGCATTTTACAGTCACCCATCACTCTACACCCAATGCCTTGAATACCGCATCCTCCGCACTTTTATAAAAAATCAAATTAAAAGCCCCCACCAATTCAGGTGGCACTGTTCCTAAATCAGATGCTGATGTCAACGGCAATATCACTTTTTTTGCACCACTATCCAAACATACCTGAAGAGTATTAGCCAATTCATCTACTTTGATTAATGTTCCTCCAATACTTATATCTCCCAAGATTGCCATACTGCTAATAGGTGGTTTGTTTAAAGCAACTGAACATATTGCAATTACAGTAGATAATGTCAATGATGTGGTCATACCGATACCATTTAAATCCTGAACATTTACTAGATAATCTTTAGTCACAGTACTTATATTTCCACTAATTGATTTGCTATTTGCTTTAAGGTATCTATATGCTGTATCAACTGATTCTTTAGCTGCTGAATTAGAGCCAAGCCCCGTTCTCTCAAATTTACCATTGCCGGCCGTCATTTGTGTTTCTAATTTAAATACACCAATCATTCCTGATTTGCCCCGGGATACATGATAAACATGACCCGGCTTTCCCATACCTTCTGGAATTAAACTTCCTCCCCCTTGTTCCGGAACTGGAACGTACTCCTCATTAAAAGTTTCAAGATCTATATACGAAAAATTCACATCATAAAATTCCATGCCGCCAATTTTTTTAAGCTGTTCTTTGACCCGCCTTCGCATCTCCAGCGCAAATCTTAAGATTTTTTCAACATTTTCCTTAGTATAATTTCCATCCGGGTGAATAAGTTTTATCATTCCTGATACCGTCTTTTTTACTGCTATAGCATCTCTTTGATTTAGCTGATTTCCCAATTTAAAATATTTATTATAAGCATCTCCATATGAAATTTTACGTAATTCTCTCATAATTTCAGCAAAATAATCCGTTATGAAGCCATAATCATCTGTGAAATATTCCGGCCTATATTTGGGTATTTCCCAGCCAGGCAGATAGCAATGCATACGATCTAAAAAAGCAGTATCCATACCCATAACTTCAGGAAATGGCTCAAACAGATTAGAAGTCTTTAACAACACATCTACTGATTGATTTATATTTCCTATAAAAGCAAAAGAAGCAGAAGCATTTTTTTCCTCTTTTCCACGGGCAAAGGAACCTGATGCCATATAATCCTTCATTATCTGGACTCCATCTTTATCCTTGAAAGTAATCCCAGCTACTTCATCAAAGGCAACACAATCCCACATACCCACAAGCCCAATCTGCTTGGAAGCCATATTATAAAATAAATTTGCCACAGTAGTCTGTCCACCTGAAACCAGAACACTATTAGGGCTGATTTCCTTATAAATATGAGATTTTCCAGTTCCCCTGGGACCAAGCTCACAAAAATTATAATTATTTTCTACCAACGGAATAAGACGTGCCAAATGCAGCCATTTCTCTCTATTACTAAAATTATCTGGTTCCATACCAGTACTGCGAAGTATCACATCAATCCACTCTTTATCTGTAAATTCTCCGCGAGCTGCTTTTATTTCATCTACATCTATTCTCGGCATCTGTATTGGCGTCAGTTTATGTACAATAAAGGGTACTCTTCTCTTATCTCCCTCATTATAATAATATTCCATTTGAACAATACACCAGATTCCCCCGGAGAGAAGTCTTTCATATTTCAAAGGATAGGTATGTGATACGGGTACTCCCCGAAGCCCTAAATTAGAAAATTCAGCTTCATAAGTATCATTCTTGTAGTTTAACTTAACAGAAACTTTATCAATAACCGTATAACTACCTGTTTCACGCAATTTTGAAATGATCTTCTGTGCTTCATCCGGACGTACATAATTTTTAGCCAATATATTTTTTACATTATGCACTCCTTCTTCAATAACTTTTTCATCTTGAGAGGAACAGTACATGCCTAACAAATATTCCAGCACATATATAGGAACATTTGCACCTTCCTTAATTCTTTTAGTTAAATCCTTTCTAACGATTTTCCCGGGAAAATAAGTTAGAAGTTTATTCAAAATTATATCTTTGTCAGCTTCTTCCAGCATACTGCTATCCCTCTTTTCTATATATCAAATCCAAAATCATCTGCAAAAGCAATATCCATTATGACTTCATGACGTAAAATTTCCATATTGGTTTCTGTATCTACCGCCATAAGATAATATTTTTTATCCCGGCTGTATTTCTGGTTTTTTAAATTGAACTTCAACTTGAATATACGGTTTGCAGATTCTTTTTCTTTACTATTGGCCACATGTATTTCCTCATTAGATATAATTTCTCCACTTTCATCAATAAAATAAATTTTATATGTAGCAGGATTTATTACATCACTGATAGGCTCCTGCTGAATAAAATCTAAATTTATAATTAACCCCGTGATTTTAGACAGCATGCTGATTAGTGATATCCTAACATTTTCACTTTTTTTATATCCCCTTACAGTTTTTATCTGAACAACGGGTACCAATATTTCCTGCGGGGAACTGCCACCGTGAACAAAGTTTTGTCCTCCTCCAACTGTTTTAAATATATTGGAGGTCATTGGAACCATTATGCTTCTAGTATCATCATCACCAAGAACATCAGATATATATATTCTCTTTGTTCCCATAATTTTGTAGCTTTTATCTGATACTATAAACCTTTTATTGACTTGAGCATTTTTTGCAAAAGAAATATCTATTTTATCAGATTCAATAGTTTTATTTCTTTTATAAATAAATCCATGGTCAGCTGTCACTATGTACTTAACTCTGGAAACAGTATCCGTAAGCTTTATTATTAATTCCTCTATCTCATCAACGGCTTCTTTACAGGATACAAAAACTTCATCTTCTGTATTTGGTTTATCTCCCCTGGCATCTATTTGATTATGATAAATATAGACTACAGATTTGCCAACAAAAAATTCTCGCAATCTATCATTCTTATATCTTTTTAAATCATCATATTGAATGCTTCCGGAGCTCACAGCCGCAGATTTCAATATTTCATCTCTCTCCATTAAATTAGAACAAGGTTTCCCGTCTACATAAACATCATATTTTTCATCTATATGCAATTCTTTATGAGGAAGTAAAGATGCCATACCCAGCCTAGTATAGGAAGGAAGAACTCCAATCTGTGGTTCGATATCTGCCGCACTAAATTTTTTGTTTCTCTTCATCCTTTCAACTAATTCCTTAGCAACTTCATAGCGAAAAGCATCTGAAATAACAACCACCAGCATTTCTTTACTTCCAGATATAAAATTCTCATAAAAATCTCTTTGAAGCTTATATTCCTTTTTAACTTCTTCATAAGAAAATTTACTGTTAAATTCTTTAGTAACAACATCAAGATATTTGTTAGTATAAATATTTTCTACTAATTCCTGCAAAGTATCAAAAATATGTGGTTTTTTCACTTCGTCTAAATAATAACAGAACTTTCTATAATGACTATCTATTCTATAATCTTCTTTATCATATCTTCTTATTATAGAAAAAATATCAGATTCTGGTTTATAATTCACCTGAGATATTATATAAAATCCGTGCCTTAAAAGATGATACTCGTTAAAACAATTCTTTCCAAAATGTTTTTTCTCCCTAAACCTGCAAAGCCTTGGAATATCCATCCCATCAATACTTGCATTTAAATTTTCATCCAATAAACGTTCAATTATCCACTGAATTATCTTTTCATCTGTAAATCTGAATATATCTAAATCTACGATGTCATCTGCTGATAGATTTTTAAACAATTCTTCACCATTGATTTTCTGATAAATTTCATCGGACAAATTATCAAATTTATCACAGTATAAAACATTGTTCATAAGTTGATCCATAAAAGCTATGACTGTGCCTGATTTACTCAGCAGGTATTTATTTATAGAAGAAGGTAATCCTCCATGAATCTCTTTTTCAGCATAAGTTAAAAAAAGACTTATAATAAACTTTTCAAGATTGGGCTCATTGTCTGTAAAAGAGAAGGTACTGCCAATATGCTTCCAGAATGCCTCACACAGCCCATATTTTTCAAACTCCATCATATATTCATTGTTATTAAGCTGACTTCCAGTTAAAACAATACGTACTACTTCTTCAAAGTTTGCCACCTTGGACCTAGCCAGAACACTAAGCAGTGCTACCTCTATAGTATTTTCATCATAACTATCCACTTCCAAATCATAAAACTTCTTTGTTCTACCTTTTTCACCAAAGAATTTTACATATTTTTGTAATACTGGTTTATATTCTTCATCTATACCTAAATCTACCGCCAGCAAAGATGCCCTATCAGCGAAAAACTCCTTAGAATATTTAATAGTATCTGCTAAATGATTTTCCCTGGAATCAGGTTTAGAAAAAGGAGCATATATAAGATAATTGCTCTTTGTATCTTTTCTTTCAAGCAATACTTTTGTCTGAAATAAATTAGTATGAGTCAGGTAATGAATCTTGACATTCCTCAGCTTCAGATTTCTAATATCCTCTTCAAAATCTCCATTGTCATCATACCAAAAAACAATTTTGCGTCTATCCCCGATAAATTCCGAATTTAACTTGTCTTCAATTTGTTTTAAATTTAATTCAGCCACAGAGCTACCCTTCTTCCTACATAACCTTTGTCATTATTAATTTTTTTAAATTTGACAATTTAATATCTCACAAATTTTCTCAATTTTTTTGTTTAGTTTAGGGCCATTTTTTTTATTCCATCTTCCTGCAGAAACAAGATATTTTTTCATAAATTCAACCAATTCTATTTTTTCATTTTCATTGACATTATCTATATAATCATTAAACAGGTTCATAATTTTATCATGTTTAGAATTTGAATCCGTAATTTTATTAACTTTATACATTTCTATCTGAAGTTCTGTCATGCCTTTTGTTTCTTCCTCAAATTTTTTCTTTTCCATTTCTGCTTTTTGCATTTGACTCCTTTTCTTTATCTGATTCACTATTTTTTCTTTATTTAAATCAAAAAATCCATACCCAACTGAGGTTTTAGCTCCTAACCCATTATACCTTAAAACATCTATAATATTTTCCAGTATAAATTCCACTATATTTTTATTTTTATCCAAAGTACATTCCCTATTCAATATATCATTACTTATTCCTATATTAAAGTTAAAGGAAGCGTTTTTAACTACCATAAAATTATTAACAATAATTTTTTCTGTATCCAATGGCAGTGAATTGCCCTGGTAATATTCATTATAATCAGTAGACATTACATCTTTCTTTATTTCAAATCCATCTATGGGATATGAATCCAAAAAAATAACCTTGCCCTGATAACCACTTGTTTTTCCCTGCAGTTCTTTTCCGAATATTGACATAAAGGAATTGTCGTTTAAAATTTCCACTTCTTTTTCAGAAGAACATTTTCTTATTATATAATTTCTCAAATTCCCCTTAATTGCTTGTCCAGGTATATATGGTATCCCATATATATGGTGCAATGTGATATCTCCCTCAAATACAGATTGTCCTCCAAAACCTATTGCCATTTTATCTATCAGCTTCCCATCAAAGCTTATCCAATAATACTGTTCTCTAGTACCTTCTAATATTAAATCAGTGTTGCATTTAATTTTTCCCAATATGTCATCATATCTATTTTTATCATAATTATATTCTGAACCTTTCAAGCCTGAAAATTTATTTAATTTAAGAGAATAATTAAATGCATTTAATGAATTTTTAGAAACAGCATCAATAAGTTCATTATATCCATAATAGCTTACATCTTTTTGATCTTTATCTTTAAATTTTAAAATATATTTACTATTTTCTTCTTTATAAGTTATTTTCAATTTATCATTCACAGATTTTTCTCACCTTCTATATTTTCACTCTCTATGTCTCCATCTGCAAATCTCTTGATCCAGGAAAACAAGATAATAATTTCTCTAGTCAATAATCTATACTCTTTTGGAGATAGTCCATATACATCCTTTAAATATACTATATACTTATTATTTTTAATATTAGTATTCAAATTTTTCAACACTTCTATATCTTCTGTCTTAGGATTTTTTATGCTCCATTCTCTTATTTGGTCAAATACCTTCTCATATTCTTTTTTATCATGTTTAGAAAAAATAAAAGCCAATGTATTCATCAATCCATTTTTTTGTATCATTACAGGAATTTTCTTTGCCAGAGTCTTATATTTTTCTCGTGTTTTTCCTTCTCCACGATTTTGCTGTGATTCTTTTTTCCCTTCTGACTCAGCGGTATCTTTATCTGCATCTTCTGTTACTGATAAAACACATTCCAGGGCAAACTGAGCAATTTCTATATTAGCATCCTTTAGGCTCGTCATTTTCTCCACTCCCTTTACTTATATCCAGCCTTTTCACAAATCCTTTGCCTATTGTAAAATCCCCGCCTACCTGGAATACATCACCTATATTTTTATCAAAATAACCTATAGAATCTTCATTTTTATCAGCTTTAAAATTTGCAGCATTTAACACAGTAAAATACAATACGGTTTCAGCAGGTAAATATTCTTCTGTAAAGAGTCCGGTATCTTTGGCCACACCTGTTTCTACAGTTATTCTATTCCTTGTTATTATTTCCGTATACATGGTTACAAGTTCTATAAAATCTGAATCCGATAATAGGATAATTCTGCTTTTATCTATATCTTCTAACTTCTTAAATAAATTTTCTAAACCTTTTTTACATTCTCCTGTTTTATCGCCAGCTTTAGTAAAAATATATTCTTCCAGTATAATCTTATTTTCCTCTTCTTCTAAAGCCACTGCCTCTCCCTCATCAACTTTCAAATCATCAATTGATAAATTATCAACTGGATTGCCGCTTAATCTCAAATCTTCCTCCCATCTTTTCAGAATATACGGGCATGTAATAAGTTTAAAGATCTTAGTTGTAGATTTTATTGGAAACAATAATAATTTGGCATCCGTAAATCCTATCAAGCTGGCGGAATCATTCCCATCTTTTGAGCCAAATATTGCATACATTTCGTTCAAAGCCTTTTCATCATCATTAGTATTTGTTTTTTTTAATTTATGATATAAATAACTTTTAATTGAACCTTTTAGAGTCGAAGCTTCTATTTTAGGTATATTTGAATGTTTTTCTCTCTGTATAGGCATATCCGCAATTCCCAAGTCTTGTCCCACTCCTGCATGAATAGGTGTTATGGCCTTTATATATTCTATTTTACTTTTTATATACATCTTATCACTCCCTTATTCTTAATAAATCTTCTAATTTTTTTTCTATTTCGTCTATACCCCAGACGTATAGTTCTGCCCTTTCCGCAGATCCTATTGCGCTCCACTGTTTATCAAATTTTTCTATTTTCTTATCATCAATTTCCTCTTTTAAAAGAGGTGAAATGAGTATTGGCATACCAAACGCTCCTGACAGCCTGTATGTGGTATAGTTATGACTTTTTGCATTGTCACCTTCCATACCTCCGGTTTTACACTCAAAATTAATTAATTTTCCAGTACTACTCAAAAGTGCAATATCCAATTCATCTATTATTGAATAGCCTTTATTTTTGTTATCTTTATCACCTTTTTCAACTTTATCATCTCTATCATCAAATTGTGTTTTTATGCTAAATGCTATTTGATTTATATTATGTTTAAATTTAACATTTCTTAGTGCTTTATATATTTTATACCCTGCTATTTTTTCAAAAATATATCCTGCTGGGCAAGATTTCTTCATCTCATCTGATTTATATATATCATATTTACAGTTTTTAAGTCTTTCAGAATCTTTTTTATTATATTTTTTCAAATTTTCAAACGTTTCTTTTATATATTCTTTTCTTCCATTTTCTGTTTTTCCTGAGTTTGATTTCAAAAATTGTTCTCTAAAAGAAGTATCTGCCTGTCTCTTATAAAAATCTCATAGACCACGAGACCGTACTA
>NZ_FXYI02000166.1:0-8025 GCF_900184915.1 Clostridium sp. HV4-5-A1G
CCCCCCCCCCCCCCCTTTTTTTTTTAATGATACGGCGACCACCGAGATCTACACTTCTAGCTTCGTCGGCAGCGTCAGATGTTTATAAGAGACATCTATATAAGATATATCATTAAGGTAGGGGATTTTATGTGAAAGAAGCAGGGAAAAAAAGAGGACTTTTATGGCTTTTTATATTTCTGGGAGCTATATTGGGCAGTGTTCTTGGAGATGCAATTGGGAATAATTTGGACTTTCTAAGCCTTCTTAAAGACTCTTATTCGGTTGGAATGCCTAAACCACTGGTATTAAATCTTAAAGTTTTGGCAGTGACTTTTGGTGTAGATTTTAAAATAAATATTATGACTATAGTAGGAATAATTATGGCTATAATATTATATAGAAGGTATTAGGAAGTGATAACTTGAAAATTGTATTGGCTTCAGCCTCTAGCAGGAGAAAAGAGCTTTTAAAAAGATTAGTAAAGAGCTTTCAAGTAATAGTAAGTGATTTTAATGAAAGTTCTATTGTATTTCATAAAGACTGTGCTTCATATGTTATGAAATTAGCTGAGGGCAAGGCGAAAAATGTATGTGATAAATGTACAGATAGGGATTTAATTATAATAGGGTGTGATACAGTAGTATTTTTTAATGGAAAGATAATGGGGAAACCCAGCAGCGGCGAAGAGGCTTTTTATATGTTAAAATCCTTAAGTGGAAATGAACACAGAGTATATTCAGGGATATCGGTTATAGACAAGAGTTCAAATAAAATCTATAACGATTTTGTATGTACTACTGTAAAATTTTCTGAAATAGATGATAGGCAAATAGAAAAATATTTAAAAACTGGAGAGTACATAGATAAGGCAGGATCCTATGGCATACAGGGTTATGGAGGAATTTTCGTAGAGGAAATTTGTGGATGTTATTATAATGTGGTAGGATTACCTTTAAATAAGTTGTATAATATGTTAAGTAGGATGGGGGTAAATTTATAATAGGGAGTTTTTAAATGAAAGACATGTTAAAAATTATGGATTTACCAGAAAATGAAAGACCACGGGAAAGATTATTCAGATATGGCTCAGAAGTGCTGTCCAATGCAGAGCTTTTAGCTATAATACTTGGATGTGGATCCAAGAAAGAAAATATAATATCCTTGAGTAATAGAATTATAAGAAACAGCGGGGGACTAAATGGGATTCTCAATTCTACAACGGAAGATCTCACAGATACTTGTGGTATTGGAAGAGCGAAAGCTGCTAAGATAATGGCGGTGGTGGAACTGTCAAAGAGATTTAGATCCTATAGGGGCGGCAGTGATTATAAAATATGCAGTCCTGAGGATGCAGCAATGTTGGTTATGGAAGAGATGAAAGAATTGAAGCAGGAATATCTCAAAGTCATGATATTAAACACCAAGAATGTAGTTATGGGAATTAAGAATGTATTTGTTGGAAGTTTAAATTCTTCCATAGTCCATCCAAGAGAAGTGTTTTTTTATGCCATAAAAAAGAATGCTGCTTCTATAATAGTTTGTCATAATCATCCCTCTGGGGATCCATCACCCAGCAGTGAAGATATAAATGTAACTTATAGATTAAAAGAATGTGGTGAACTTTTAGGTATAAAGTTAATTGACCATTTGATAATAGGCGGGGGAATATACGTGAGTTTAAAAGAAAAAGGAATTTTGAGTGATTGAAAGGAGAAAATATAAATGGGATTTTTTGGAATGTCAAGAGATATGGGAATTGACCTTGGAACAGCTAATACTTTAATATATGTTAAAGGAAAGGGAATAGTACTTAGGGAACCTTCTGTAGTAGCTATAAACAGTGACGTTAAGAAGGTCATGGCAATAGGCAATGAAGCCAAGGATATGATAGGAAGAACGCCGGGAAATATAGTGGCTATAAGACCTCTTAAAGATGGAGTTATTGCCGATTTTGATGTTACACATGCTATGCTGAGAAAATTTATAGAAAAAGTAAGCCCTAAATCTGCATTTGCAGGTCCTAGAATTTTTGTGTGTTTTCCCTCAGGAGTTACTGAAGTGGAAAAAAGGGCTATAGAAGAAGCCACGAAACATGCAGGTGCTAGAGACGTGCTCCTTATGGAAGAGCCTATGGCGGCTGCTATTGGAGCTGGCCTGCCTGTAAACGAACCAACGGGAAGCATGATTGTGGATATAGGAGGAGGAACTACAGAAGTTGCCATAATATCATTGGGAGGAATTGTAACGAGCAAGTCTTTGAGGATTGCAGGAGATGAATTAGATCAAGCTATAATAAGCTATATAAAAAAGGAATATAACCTGATGATAGGAGAGAGGACGGCAGAAAACGTAAAAATTGAATTGGGTTCGGCTTTTGATATGGATGAGAATAAATCCATGGAGATAAGGGGCAGAGATTTGATTTCAGGATTGCCTAAGGTCATAAATATAACTGAAACTGAAGTCAGGGAAGCCTTAAAAGAACCTATAATAGCCATAATTGATGCTATAAAGACTACACTTGAAAAGACACCTCCAGAACTTGCATCGGATATAATGGACAAAGGAATTATGCTGGCGGGAGGAGGAGCTATGCTGAGAGGACTGGATTTACTGATAAATCAGGAGACCCATATGCCTGTTCATATAGCTGAGTCACCTCTTGACTGTGTTGCGCTTGGTGCAGGGAAAGCTCTAGATACTATTGATAAGATAGTAGCCAGTAGAAAATAGTGATAGGTTATGAGATTTTTAAAAAATAAGTTGATAGTAACTATAATAATACTTTCGATTGTATTTTTATTTCTAATTCCTTTTAGTATCAAGGGCGGCAGTGGATCGGTTTTAAGAAATGGAATAGGTGTTACTTTTAGTTCAGTTCAGGGAGGTTTGTATAAGTTTAATGGTGGGCTGAAAAATTTCATAAGCTTTCTCATAAATTTTTCTGAAGTAAAGAGTGAAAATGAGGAATTAAGTAAGGAAAACAGCTCATTAAAAAATAAACTGGTAGAATATAATACCTTGAAAAGTGAGAATTCACAGCTTAGAAAGGAACTTAATTTCAAAAAACAAAGGGCAGAATATGACTATATAGGCTGTGACATAGTAGGCAAGAGCAGTGATGGAATTCTAGACGAACTTGTAATAAATAGAGGAAGTGCAGATGGTATAGAAAAGCAAATGGTGGCTGTTACCGCAGAAGGTCTTGTAGGTCAGGTTGTTCATGTAGAAAAGAGTTGGTCTATAGTTCAATGTTTGACTAACGAAAATTTGGCGGTAGGGGGTACTATTGCAAGAGCAACGGCGGATACAAATGGAGTAGTAAACAGCGGCATTGTAAAGGGATATAAGGGCAGTGAAGATAAATATTTAGCTAAGCTTTACTACTTGCCTCAGGAATCCACTATTAAAAAAGGCGATGAAATTTTAACTTCAGGAATTGACAATTCATATCCTCAGGGAATAAGAATTGGATCCGTAATAAGCGTAGAAGATGATAAGGGAAAGGTAATGAAAAATGCTGTGATAAAACCTTATGTGAATTTTGATAAAATTCAGGAGTTGTTAATAGTGGTTCCTAAGAATAAAATAGATATTAAATACTAGGGTGAGATAAAATGAAAAAAATATTAGTTCTTGTTCTCTTATCAATTTTATTATTTATTTTAGACAATGTATTGATGCCTTTTTTTGCTGTAAAAACATTTTATCCAAGTTTATTGTTGATTTTTATAATTTGCTATTCTATTGTAAATGGAAAATGGGAAGGATTATGGTTGGGAATATTTGCAGGAATCCTTCAGGATATATATTTTTCCCAGGGAATTGGAATAAATTCTTTTACCAATATGATAGTGTGTATTATGGCGGGAGCAATAGGAAATAGTATATTTAAAGAAAAGAGAATCATCCCCATTATTTCTTGCTTTTCGCTAATCCTTTTTAAAGGAATTTTAATATGGAGTATTCTCTACTTAAGTAAAGTATATGTAAATATGTCAAATGTATTTTTCTCTGCTATTTATGATATGATTCTGTGTGTTTTTATATATAAACCAGTTTATAATTTTTGTAGAAAAGATTATATGCAGGTTAAATGGAAATTTTAAAATAAGGAGAAAAATTTATAAAAGTGGAGGTGGTACCTTGTGAGGGAAAAAATGCACTCTAGTATGACAAGATACACTGCGCTCATTATAATTATGTCAGTTGTCTTTACTACTATAGCGGGAAGGCTTTTCTTTCTTCAGGTAGTAAAGGGACAGGAGTATAAAGAACAATCTAATAATAAATCCATAAGAGAAATTCCAGATATAGCTCCAAGAGGAAAGATTTTGGACAGCAAAGGCAAGATTTTGGCTACTAGTACTCAGGGATATATGCTGGTGTATAACCAGACAGATGACAATGATGAAGTTTTTTTCACTACTATGAGCAGGGTGTTTAAAATATTGGATGACAGCGGTGAAAGTCAGCAGGATGATTTTGAGCTCAAGATAAATCCCTTTAAATTTGAATTCAGAAGTGACGATGAGGAAACTAGGAAAAATCTTGAAATTAAATTTAAAAGGGACAGGGGATTAAATGAGGATATCGAGAAAAGCATTAAAAACAAGAATAAAAATATTTCTGATGATGAGCTAAAAGTTTTAGTCAACAAAGAACTTCTGAAGATATCTCCGGAAGATACTTTTAAAAAACTTGTAAAACAGTACAACATCAGCAGTGCCTATTCACTTGAGCAGCAGAGAAGGTTTATGATTGTAAAGGATACTTTGAAAATGCAGAGCTTTTCCGGATATAAGCCTGTGACAGTGGCCAGCAATATAAAAAAGGAAACCGCTTTTAAGTTTTTACAGATGTTAAATGAACTTCCAGGAATAGATGTAACTACCCAGCCTATAAGGTCTTATCCCAACGGTAATTTGGGATCCAACTTTATAGGATATATATCGAAGATATCTTCTGACTATGAAAAGTATACGGAAAAAGGATATGACGTGAGCAGTGATTATGTAGGTCAGGCAGGAATTGAAGGAGCTCTTGAAGATAGACTGAAAGGTTCAAAAGGTGGAAGAATAGTAAAACTCAATAAAAATGGAAGGATAACTGAAGAACTTGGAAAAAGGGAGCCCTATCCGGGTCAGACGGTACAACTTACAGTAAATAAGGATGTTCAAAAGGCAGCAGAAACTTCCCTTGAAAATACACTGGCAAGTCTTAGAGCTAATCCATATCAGATGAGGCGTTCCAACACTTCAAACGCTACGAGGGGCACTGCAGTGGTAGTTAATGTGAATACGGGAGCTATAGTGGCAATGGCACAGGTGCCTCGGTATAATCCAAATGATTTTGCTGTTCCAGGAAGATTGACTTCGGAAATGTACAGCCAGTACTTCAACCCTGATTTGAAACAGTTTGGGAAAAATTATATTGAATCACGGGGTATTACAGGTAATTATCCAGGGCAAAGTGAGGATGAAGTGCTGAACACTCTTTTCCCGGTAGACAAAAGTATAAAAAACAACACCACTATAAGAAAAGATGTCTATGATATATATCCAAAGCCATTTTACAATTATGCCACACAGTCTCTTATACCTCCAGGATCCACTTTCAAGCCTATGACGGCTATTGCAGGACTTGAAACCGGTGTTATAACTCCTGATTTTTCCGTGGATGACGAGGGCTATTTCTATCAGGGAAGTAAAAAGGTAAATTTTGAATTGGATGGTCCCAATGGAGTTGTGAATCTCATAACTGCCATACAGAAATCCAGTAACCCCTACTTTATGACGGTGGCGGAAAAACTCAGAAATGCTTTCGGAGACGATATTCTGGCCAAATATGCATGGAAATTTGGACTTGGTGTAGATCCAAACAGCAGTATTAAACCAACTACGGGAATAGAGATACCGGAAAAGTTTGGACAAGTATATAATACTGTTTCAAATAAAAACACCTATGCCAATACCTATCTCTGGAAAACCATGTCCATACTTAAAAACGGACAGGATGACTACGGCCACAAGGTTGTTACTGTAGATTTATATGACAACAGCGGTGATTCAAAACAGACTACTTCAATTAAAAACAGCATTAAAACACTCATAAAGGATTCTATAAAAAGTGGGAAAAAATCTTTTGACAGGTCAAAATATAAGGAATTGTTTTCGCAGCTTGCACTAGAAGATCCC
This sequence comes from Clostridium sp. HV4-5-A1G, assembly GCF_900184915.1. Lineage (NCBI taxonomy): Bacteria > Bacillati > Bacillota > Clostridia > Eubacteriales > Clostridiaceae > Clostridium > Clostridium sp. HV4-5-A1G. Next base: position 6,180 of record NZ_FXYI02000166.1, read on the forward strand.
AACAATAAAAAAGATATCAGCAGCAGCCAAATGGACAATTTAATAAATGTGATATACAGTATAACTATTTCGGATGCCAATGCCCAGCTGAAGGTTCCTGCCAACATAGAAAATGCAGCCATAGGTCAAGGACTGAATCAGTTCACACCTCTTCAAATAGCAAATTATGTTGCTACTATTGCCAACGGCGGCACCAGGTATAAACTGCATCTTGTGGATCAGTATTTGGATGCAGATGGAAAAGTTATTGAAAAAGTTAATCCAGAGATTATAGAAAAAACTGGAGTTAGTTCTGCTAATTTGGAAACTGTTAAAGCGGGGATGAGCGCTGTTAATGAAAAAGGTACGGCAGCAGCCGTATTCAGCGGATTTCCCATAAGTACTGCAGGTAAAACAGGTACTGCCAGTTTTGCTAATCAAGACCAGGTGGGAAGAACCGACTATGCTGAATACATTGGATTTGCCCCAATTGACAAGCCGCAGATAGCCGTATGTGTGGTCTTGTTTGACGGTGGTCAGGGAGGAGTGGGAGCAGCCTCTGTAGCTAGAGATATCTATTCTGCATATTTTACTTCAAATGGTACTATAAGCGGCTCCACTACTACTGGAACAAAATAGTGAATAAAAGTAATTTGCGAATAGACTGATCTATTCGCAAATTTTATGTCATAATAGCTTGATACCAGGTGGTATTTAAAAAATAAAGACGGAATTTAAGAAGGAATTATACAAAAAGTGTTGAATTACTATTTTAGAGGTGACTTATGGAGGCTGGTATGATAGATAATAATATAATGGTTAAAGGCAACCGAGATGGAATAAATATAATAATAAATATGAATAAATTTAAGGATTTTGAAGAGATGCTGGAATCTTTAGTTAAAAGACTTTCTGTTGGAAGTATGTTTTACAAAGGATGTACTATTAAAATAACTACGGAATTGGAGTACATAAATCAAAGACAGTTTGCTAAATTGAAAGATGTATTATTTGAAAAATTCTTGGTGAAAGATTGTATATTTGAAGACAGCAATGAAAAACCCAATAAAATATTTTCAGGAATTTATGAGGGAAGGACTAAGTTTCTAAGAAAAACTGTAAGAAGTGGACAAGTTATAAATTATTCGGGAAATATAGTGGTAATTGGGGATGTGAATGCTGGCTCAGAAATATATGCAGGTGGAAACGTAATAGTCTTCGGATCACTGAGAGGATATGTTCATGCTGGATTTGGGGGCAACTCTAAAGCCATAGTTGCATCGATTTGCCTTCAACCGGAAATGCTTCAGATTTCAAATATAGTTACAAGATCTCCCGAGGATAATATTAAGCCTGAATATCCTGAAGTAGCCAGAATAAGGGGAAATACGATTGTAGTGGAACCGTATCTTCCCAATAAATATGTCTAAAATTAATAAAACTGATGAATACAGTCAATAAAAATACACAGATAGGCTGCTATCCGTGTATTATAATCATCATTTTAAGTCTTTGATTTGATTTTTAAGATTTTTAATTTGGTCTTGTTTTTCCTTTAAGGATTCAAGATTCTGTTGTTGTGCTGCAATAGTAAGTATATTAGCTGCAACGGCAGTTAAAAAATTACCTAATACGTTATTATCGTCAGATGATTTTCCTTCTGTAAGTTGGAATGCAACCAAATTTGCTAGGAGAGATAATTCTTCAGGTGTTATTGAGCCAAAAGTTGACATTATAATTCACCTCAAAATTATTATATTAAAGTATTCACGATAGGTACATTTAATATCAAGAAGAACTCAAGAGCAAACCTATGAAAAGGATATTGAATATATAAAGATAATTTAGAAAAAATTTAGCTTTTAAT
>NZ_FXYI02000167.1:0-8014 GCF_900184915.1 Clostridium sp. HV4-5-A1G
TTTTTTTTTTTAATGATACGGCGACCACCGAGATCTACACTTCTAGCTTCGTCGGCTGCGTCATTTTTGTATAAGAGACAGGTTCAAAATATGCAAATTTATTATAATTTTTATTTCACATGTTGTATAGAATTAATGTATAATATCTTTTAGAGTATTACAGATTAATTTTGCTGTGGAGAGTGGGAATTTTATATGGAAAACTTAGGAGGGAAAGTTGCAGTAATTACTGGGGCATCTAGAGGTATAGGGAGAAGTATTGCTGTAAATATGGCAAAGTGCGGTGCCAGTGTGATAATAAATTTTAATCAAGACGAGGAAGGGGCTTATAAAACTCTTGAAATGGTGAAACATATAGGCTCTATTGGAGTTGTTTTGCAGGGAGATGTAAGCTTGTACAATAGTGCCGAAAAAATGATAAAAAGCACTATAGACAAAATGGGAAAAGTCGATATACTTGTAAATAATGCAGGGGTTTGCTACATAGGGCTTTTTATGGATATGCAGCAGAAACAGTGGAATTCTATAATAGATGTTAATTTTAAGGGTATGCTGAATTGTACCCACTGTGTACTAAAACATATGATTTCAAGAAAAAGGGGCTCTATAATAAATATCTCATCTATGTGGGGAAATGTAGGTGCCTCTTGCGAATCAATTTATTCTGCCACCAAGGGAGCCATAAATCTTTTTACTAAGTCACTTGGGAAAGAAATGGCACCGTCTAATATTAGAGTTAATGCTGTGGCGCCTGGAGTAATAGATACCGATATGAATGCCTGTTTAAAAGCTGATGATAGAGATATGTTGAGAGAAGAAATTCCAATGGGCAAATTTGGAAGCAGTGATGAAGTGGCAAAAGTAGTGTGCTTTTTAGCAGGAGAATCTTCATCCTATATAACTGGACAAATAATAACTGTGGATGGCGGAATGTCATAGTTAAGTAGGGCTTTTTTAAAGTAAATTTTAAATCAAACGATAAATATATATAATGCTAAAAATTTGATTTTGTAAGTAAAGTAAATACAATTTAGTAAAATATTATTAATGAAAATAGGATGATAATTATGTGTAAAGTTATAATATTGGATGATATGGCGTATATGAGATATAGAGTAAAAGACATTCTGGAAAAGACAGGAATCGAAGTATATGAATCGGGAACTTCCTTTGATTTCTTTAACAAACTTCATGATAAAAAAGAGGAAATAAATTTAATAATATTGGAAGTGGGCCTCAGTAATGAAGATGGTTTTGAAGTGCTTAGAAAAATAAAGGCCAGGAATTTAAGTATTCCAATAATGATACTTACAAAGATGAATACTAGAAGCGCATTTATAAAATGCATAAAAGAGGGAACGTCAGAATATATATTAAAGCCTTTTAACAATAAAGTGCTGCTTGAAAGGATAAATAAGCTTATAAAATCCAGTAAAAACAAAGATGAGCAGGGTGAAATAATATATTTAAATTTTCAGCAGTATATTACAAAGCAGATTATCAAAGCTAGGGCTGAAAATACCAAGCTCTCGATTATAATGGTCAGCTTGATAAAAAAATATTTTACGGCAGCGGATGAAAAAATAGATATAAAGGACAATTATCTTATATTGATGGACTCACTTTATGAAAAATTAAGACCTATTTTTAAAACACCGGATTTATTTGAAAAGTATGGATTTTCTACTCTTGTAGGTGTGCTCCCACGATGCCAAAAAGAAAAGGTTCTTTCTATTGTCAATAGAATAGATGGAATATATAACAGAATTAAATCTATAGATGAAAAATACAGCGAATATCACCTTGAGTACAGTTATGTTGTTTTTCCCGATGATGGAAAAGACAAGTCACAGCTTTTGGATAAGCTGACATCAAATATGAAAAATAAAATGGATGGAAAATAAACTGGCTTTTTAAAAAAAGATGTTTTATTATTAAAGGGGTTGGATATTAAGTTTTTAAGGGAGATGAGTATATGATATATTCATTGGTATTTGGTTTGGTAACCATGGCGTTTGGTATTATACCTAAAATAGTTAGACCTAAAAAGATCAATTCCTGGTATGGGTATCGAACTGAGATTTCCATGAAAAATCAGGACACGTGGAATGAGGGAAATAGATATTCTACTAATCAGTATATACTTGCAGGAATAATTCTTCTTATTTTAGGTAAAATAGGTTACTATTTTCTACAGGGGAAAGGCTATCTAGTTCCATTGATAGGCTTTATACCTGTTTTAATGGTTACAGTGTTTACTACTGAGAAACACCTGAAGAAAACCTTTGATGAAAACGGTAAGAGAATTGATAAATCCAGTAATTTAAAACAAAATAATATTGATGATTGATAAATAACATTGTGAATGAGATTGTAGAAAGTCAAATATTCAATTTAAAAGGGGGACAATCATGGAGGTTGTAGCTGTCTGGAAAGGTTGTCAGTATTTTAAGAATTGTAATAAAAAAATAGATGCATTTGTCATAAAGTGCACATTATATGAAACTAAATGCAAAATAGAACCTCTTCTTACGGGTATTCAAAAGCATGATTTGTTTATGAGCAATAAAACCAGATCCAGTGCTCATCCAGATTTTTATTTTTTGGTATCTGATGATATAAAATATATTGAACCACTTGAATGGTTTTGTGATGTTTTCAGTCTTTTGGGGCAAAATTCACCCTATAAAAAAATAAAAAATTTTAAAATAGAAAATTTAGAAGATATTAAAGATATTAATTATTGATTGAGGACAATCTGGAGGGAATCCAGATTGTCCTCAATCAATATAGCTAAAATATTTGATATTTAAACTCTTATATAATCCGAATGAACATATCCAATTATAGATCCTGCCTGTACTTTATACCAACGGCCATCAGTACTTAAAATTGTAACTTTACTTCCATAAGGAAGAATTGTGAGAACACGGCCTGTCCATGGACTGTTTCTTAAATTTAAGACTGAAGATCTATTATTTAAAATTACAGTGCCGGTCTTGGATTTAGAAGCTGCCGATGTAGACGAAGATTGGGAAAGACTTATATAGCTAGAGTAAACATAGCCTGTTCTACCATTTGCAGTTACTTTGTACCAGCTGCCGGAACTTCCCGAAATAGTAACCGAAGTTCCATTTGACAGGGAACCTATTATGGAACCCTGAGGTGCTGTTCTCAGATTCAAAGATGAAGAGCTATTTTGAAGTTTAACATAACCTGTTTTTGAACTGGAGGAAGAAGTTCCGCTAGAAGTTGAAGTACTGCCTCCCCCTGAATTTATGTAGGTAGAAGCTACATATCCATAGGATGAATTTAACTTGATCTTATACCAGCTTCCCACAGAGCCAACTATTTCAACGGACTGTCCCTTTCTTAAGCTTCCAAGTATTCCAAAGGACGTGCCTGCCCCATTTCTTACATTTAAAGATGAATTACTGTCTGAAATATTTACAATTCCGGTCTTATAAGTATTGGTACCTCCGGAAGAGCTGCTGCTTGAAGATGAAGTTGGAACTGATTGCCTTCCGTTCCCCACATATATGTATCCTTTTAGATATAAGTTGCCCCTGTTTTTTATGGCTTCTTTTGAGAGAGTTTTTACATTCCCGTCATAATTGCCCCTTATGCTAAAATTGCCTTCGTTAAAATATACGGTATTACCCTCCACTTTTTCTACAAAGCCAACATGTCCGTATCCAACGGGACCACCACCCCATACTATTATGGAATTTGCCTTTGGTTCAGAACCATAAGGATACACATTATCCCTTGCATTGGCATACCACCAATCAACCGCATTTCCGTAAAATTCCGAAGGAAGTGCAATCCCTAATTTTTCAAGAACCCTTCCATATGTAAACCAGGTGCATTGCCCGCTGTAGCCGCATTTGGCAAATATATTTCCAACTGCAGTATAGGCGCTGCTTTGAATATTTGGTAAAATACCAGCAGCATGTACGGTATTTATTATATTTTTGTTGTTAATAAGAGATGCAGAAATAAAAAAAGCAAAGACTAATTTCTTGTACTTATTCATGCTGTGTCCTCCTGAAAATATAATTCAATCTAAAACTTACAAAATCATTATAATTATCGTAATTAGCTAGAAATAATTTAGTTAATTGTACTATATTTTTTGGAATAATTCCATGAAATTACATAAGCTTTATGTATATTGACAAGAATAATTTCCAGATAAATAGTAAAATTTCGTGTTGACATAAAAAAAGAACCTGTTATAATTAAAAACAAATAGATTTCGTAGTTTACATTATAATAGGGAGGTAAAAACAAAGTGAAAAATATCATTGGGAGGAAAATGAAAGCAGTAAATAGAAATTACTATTACTTTACTTTTAGCTGGGGCTATTTTTATTTTAGCGCTGGTTATTTTTGCTTTCAAAAATATTTAAGATTCCTTCTAATGAGTAGATATAGTTATGTGTGTTGATTCAAATCTTCTTGCATACTGGGTGAAAATGTAATTGGTTAACTTTAGACAAGGCTCATTAAGAGGCCTTGTCTTTTTATTTTATTTAAATTTATTTACGGGAGGAATTTATAATGATAGTGATTATGAAGCCAAAGTCGCCATTGAAAGAGATAATGATGTTAAAACAAAAAATTGAGATGGATAATGATGTATCGGTAAATGTAATACAGGGAAAGGAGTATTGTGTGCTGGGTCTTATTGGAGATACTACGACAGTTGATGCAGGCAAAATTAGAGCTAATGAATTTGTGGAAAATGTAAAAAAGGTACAGCAGCCCTACAAACTTTCTAATAGATTATTTCATCCAGATAATACCGTGGTAAAAATAAAAGATGGGTCTATTGGTGGAGATGAGCTAGCTGTTATAGCAGGTCCATGTTCTGTAGAAAGTGAAGAACAGATTGTAAGTATTGCAAAAGATGTAAAAAAGAGCGGAGCTAAATTTTTAAGAGGAGGTGCTTTTAAGCCCAGGACTTCACCTTACAGCTTTCAGGGACTCAGAGTCAGAGGACTGGAGCTTTTGAAAATAGCCAGGGAGGAGACAGGACTTCCCATAGTTACGGAGATCATGTCCACTGACATGATAGATAGATTTGTTGAAGATGTGGATATAATACAGGTTGGAGCGAGAAATATGCAGAATTTTGAGCTCTTAAAACAGCTTGGGAAGACTAAGAAACCCATTCTTTTGAAAAGAGGAATTTCAGCTACTATTGAAGAATTGCTCATGTCTGCTGAGTATATAATGTCCGGTGGAAATGAAAATGTAATACTCTGTGAAAGAGGAATAAGAACTTTTGAGACTTACACAAGAAATACATTGGATTTAAGTGCTGTACCAGTTATAAAAAAATTAAGTCATCTTCCAGTAATAGTAGATCCTAGTCATGCAGCAGGAATTTGGTGGATGGTTGAACCATTGGCTAAAGCGGCAGTGGCTGTAGGGGCAGATGGGCTTATGATAGAAGTTCATAATGATCCTGTCAATGCAAAATGTGATGGACAGCAGTCCATAAAGCCAAAAGTGTTCCAAAAGCTTATGAAAGATATAGATAAGATGATAAATGCGGGAATGAGCAGGGAGTACGATGTTGTGAACATATAATACTATGATATTTAAGGAGGTGAAGTTACACGTGGAAGATTGTGACTTTAAAGTGAATATAGCTGTTGTTGGAATGGGACTTATTGGGGGGTCCTATGCTATGGCACTTAGAGTTCTAAATCCAAAGAGTATAATTGGAATAGATAAAGACAAAAAAGCTTTAGATAATGCTCTGCACAGGGGTATTATAGATAGGGGATATGAAAGCGGTGGAAGGTTCTTGAAGGAAGTTGATCTGGCTATAATAGCTCTTTATCCTAGGGATACAGTGGAGTTTGTAAAAAATAATCTAAGTAATTTTAAAATGGAAGTGCTTATAACAGATACTTCAAGTGTAAAGAAGGACGTGGTAAACAATATAAATGCATTTTTGCCTGATGGAATGGAATTTGTTTCAGGACATCCTATGACAGGCAGAGAGTGCAGAGGAATAGAGTTTGCCTCAGCGGATATTTTTACAAAAGCCAACTATATAATAACACCAAGCAGTAAGAATACTTCCAGGGGACTTAAAGTAATAGACACCATGGCCAGAAAAATGGGCTGCAGCAATGTGACTTATGTTAGTCCGGAAGAGCATGATGATGCAATCGCTTTTACCAGTCAGCTTCCACATGTTGTAGCTGTTTCTCTTATGAATTCCCATGAGGAAGGCTTTATAGACCATATGGCGCTGTTTACGGGGGGAAGTTTTAGGGACGCCACCAGGGTGGCACAGATCAACTCAGGGCTGTGGAGTCAATTGTTTATAATGAATTCTAATAAATTGGTAGATGAAATAGAAAGATTTCAAAGGAGTATAGATAGATTAAAAACAGCTATAATATACAGGGATATGAAGAGCATAGATCATATTTTTCAAAATGCAATTCGCAGGAGAAAAGCTCTAGTTAAGAGGTAAGGATAGTGATTTTATGAATATTATTAGTATAAATCTTAAAGAAAAATGTTATAAAATCTATATAGAGAGAGGAAGTTTAAAATGTATAGGAGAAAAATTGAAATCTGTATACAAAAGTAGAAATGTAGTTGTAATTACTGATTGCAATGTGGGAAAATTATATTTGAACACACTTAGAGAATCACTTTTGAGTGCTGGATTTAAAGTGAATTCAATATCCATACCGCCGGGAGAAAAAAGTAAAACTCTGGATGTACTGAAAGGGGTATATGAGAATTTATGCAAGTTCAATACTAGAAGAAGTGATATTATAATTTCTCTTGGAGGTGGAGTAGTAGGAGATCTGGCGGGCTTTGCTGCAGCTACTTATTTAAGGGGAATAAGATACATTCAGGTGCCGACTTCGATTTTGGCACAGGTTGACAGCAGTATAGGAGGAAAAGTAGCAGTGGATTTACCCTGGGGAAAAAATCTGGTAGGAAGTTTTTATCATCCAGATGCTGTATTTATAGATCCTGAAGTGCTTGTATCTTTAAATGATAGATTTTTTAGTGATGGAATGTCTGAAGTTATAAAATATGGATTTATACGTGATAAAAGTATTTTAGAAACTTTAGCTTCCCTTCCCAGTAAAAACGATGTTTTAGATAATATTGAAGATATAATATGTAAATGCTGTAATATAAAAAAACAACTGGTGGAGATGGATGAAAGGGATTTAGGAGATAGGATGATGTTGAATTTTGGGCATACTCTGGGGCATGCTGTAGAGAAGTATTATAATTATGTAAAATACAGCCATGGAGAAGCTGTAGCCATTGGTATGGCTGCTATAACTAGAAGAACTGAAGAAATGGGCATTACTAAAAGCGGGACTTATGATTATATGAAATACATATTGGAGAAATATGTGCTTCCCACTTGTATACCGGATTTAAACAGGGAGGCTGCTGTAGATTCTATAGCGCTGGACAAAAAATCATCAAGTAATGGTACTTTAAATCTTATAGTTTTAGAAGAAGTGGGAAAAGCAAGAATAATGAAAGTAAAGATACCTCAAGTGCAGGAGTTTTTATTTTTAGATGAAACAAAATGAGAGGAGAATGTATTTTGAGGTATTTATACATAAAACCATCTGAATTAAAGGGAAAAGTGATTGTTCCCACTTCTAAAAGCATATGTCACAGAGCAATAATATGCGCTTCACTATGTGATGGTATTAGCAATATAGGAAATGTGGATTTTTCCAGGGATATAGAAGCTACCTGTGATGCCATGGAGAATTTGGGTGCAGAAATACAAAGGGGAAAAAATAATTTGATTGTAAAAGGAAATTCCAGGATCCATGTAAAAAATACCAGTATAAATTGTTTACAGTCAGGTTCTACCATAAGATTTTTAATACCTATAGCTGCTACAATTGATGAAGAAATTATTTTTACAGGTGAGGGAAAATTGGTGAAGAGGCCTCTTGATATTTATTATGATATATTTGACAGTCAAAAAATATATTAT
>NZ_FXYI02000168.1:0-7974 GCF_900184915.1 Clostridium sp. HV4-5-A1G
AATCATTTTTAAGAAAATATAAGATTATGTTATTTTATTAAATAAAATACAAATATTTACGCATTGTCATAAATATATTGATTTTATTAATATGTTTTGATTTTTTATTTTATATATTTATTAATTTAAAAATTTTAGTCTTTTATCATGCGATAGAGCTTAATTCCAATTTGAAGTGCAAATATTCCCTCTGAACTGTGAAGTGAATATCCGGTTAAATCTTCTATCTTATTCAATCTATATCTTAAAGTTTCAGGATGTATATGTAATTTATTAGCCACCAGCTTTTTTTTCATGTTGTATTTAAAAAAGCATTCCAATGTTCTAAGTAGTTCACTTTTATTTTTACTGTCATATTCCTTAATTCCACCTAGTGTTTTACTACAGTATTCAAAAGTTTGCATATTCTCTTTTAATGGATAAAGTAATTTTATTGTATCCAAAGAGTCATAATATAGTACTATATTCTTTTTGGTATTAAACAACGATGCTATATAGCATTCATTGTACATCTTCGGTATATCTACTATATCGTCATACGATCTTGATACTGAGAAAAACACTCTCATACTATTATTATAATTATTTATGTAGTTGTTTATTTTTTTTACTACATAATCCAGAGATACAACATCCTCCAGACAAAAAAACAAAATTATCCTGCTATTTTCTTCCGTAATAAAAAAACCATGACCATTAAAAATCCTTGCAATCAAATTACATATTTCTTCATTTAATTGATTGCCTAAGATTTTTGAATCGTTTTTTAAACCACGATTTACATTTATACAAATTCCAATAAATCTACTCTTGTCACTCCATCCATAGTCATTTTTTATATTAGAATAAAATTTATCTGGTAAATTTCTACTATTTAAAATCATATTTGTTATCATCATATTTACATTAACTATATTCAAGGGCTTGTTCTTTTCCTTTGCCAGTTTCAATTCAAGCATTCTTTTCCCATTTTCAATTACATCCATATAAATACTATTTTTAGATAATCTATTAATAACATACATATACCCTAAAAGTTTATTATTATAAGACAATCTATATATATAGACATCATAACCATAGCATTTTATTTTAGCATGGTCATGCATTTTATTTGCAGCAAATTCTTTTACTTTACTTTTGACCATGTCATTGACTGTATCGAAAAGTTTTTCAACTATATTTTTGTATACTAAATTAAAAACAGAATCCAAAATTATTATACTTAAACCAGTAAGTTCCGATAATGCTTTAATCGTATCTTCAGCATTTTTATCTTCTAACATAAGTCTAAGCAATCTATCATGCATTTTTTTTGATTCATATATATGCTTGTTTTTTTTATATAAAAGTGAATTATAGAAACTGCTTAAAGCTTTAGTATATATAAAATTACAAGGTAATACTATAAGTGGAATATTGTATTCATTTGATTGATCTATCATCTTTTGCGGTATAACATCTATATATCTTTTCTCCTTAATTGCAAGTGCAGCAGCCCCTTTTTTATATGCCCTGTATACAGCATTGTCCAATTCATCTTTTTTATCTTTAAATGCATATCCAGCACTCAGTAAAAATTCATCACCTTCCAGCCATTCTATTCCATCTGGAGTCTCAATTATCGTTATATTCCTGCACTCATTGTCAAGTCCATTTTTTCCAGCTATAACTCTGCCGGATTCAAAGGCAGGTATACTTAAAACTTCTCTTACAAGTAAACTGTTTTTTAAATCTAATTTATTAGAGTTCTTTGAATTTATGTCCATTTTTTCTCACCTCTTCACAACAGATCTCCCACTTTTCATCTAATGTTTAACTTTTTTTATACTTGGATTTATCTAAGTATTATACAACACAAAGCACAAAAACACATCATTTTATAAATAATATTTCATTTCTTCAGTATAAACGCATGAAAAGTAATATTTTTTTCCAACATCAAGTGAAATACTAACCATATTATTCGTATTAATTAGTGAGATAATAAGACGGAAGGAGTTAAAGATGAAAATCAATGATAAAAACTTTTTATTAGAACTTAAGAAAAAAAATCCTGCAGCCCTGGAATACATAATTAATACTTACTGCAATTTAGTTTTTAAAATTGTACTAGATGTACTTGGAAATGATAATTATGAAAATGCAAAAGAATGTATTAATGATATATATCTTTTAATATGGAATAAAAGCCACTTATATAATTCTAAAAAATCTTCATTTAAAAATTGGCTTTTAGCTGTAAGTAAATATAAGGCTATAGATTATAAAAGAACCTTATATAAGCAGAATAACCTTCAAATAGAAGAACAAACCTTAATCTCCAAGACTGATATTGAAAGCGAGTATATATCAAAGGAAAAAAAAGAAGAATTAATAAAGCTTTTACAATATGAGCATAAATTGGACAGAGAACTATTTATACGAAAATATATTTTAGATCAAGATATGGAAAGTCTATGTAAAAATTTTAATTTATCAAAAGGTGCTGTTTACAATAGATTATGGCGCACTAAAAACTCACTCATAAAAAAATTAAATATTTCAGGTGAAATGGAGGTATCAAAATGAAATTAAATTTAAATAAAGATGATGTATTAATGCTTTTAAATGATGTTAATATAAGGGAAAATGAATTTAGCAATATAGAACTTAATAAAATTGAAAAGAAAAGAATCTGCAAAAATATTATTGACAAAGTAAATCCTAAAGAATCCAAAGTTAAAAGAAATTTTGTTGCGGCAGCTATTATCCTCTTGATAGCTAGTCCTATAATTATATCCCAGAAAGATGTCTTAGCTAACATGATAGAAAAATTCACTGTTATATCCGGCATTGGAGAAGTAAAGATCTCTTCAGATACCCCGAAAATTCTTAAAAACAGTCTTAAACAGGGTAATATAACTTTAGCTAATATGTATGTAGACAAAAACAAAATCGTAGTTACTTTAACCATTGAACCAGAAGAACTTAAACCCTCTTATTACATTATTAGAGACAAACAGGGCAATTCCTATGAACTTCACAGGAGTGATAATCTTGCCATGATGCCAGATAATCATATAGGCTCATATAGGCTAGAGTACAACGGCAAAGTAAAAAACTCCAATAATTATACTTTAAGTATTCTAGATAATGATAGGAAATTTACTAAAGCAGCTTTCAAGCTAAAAAATTCTGATTTTAAAGAAGCTCCTGAATCAAAAATCTTATATACTGCAACTAATGGAATAACTACATTAAATGTGACTTCATTAAAAAAGGAGGGAAATATTTTAAAAGTAGATTACTATTTTACAGATACCTTACCAGATTTTAAATCTAAAAGAATAGATAAAGTTAATTGTGGAACCTTTGAAGAAGGCAAGCAATGGGGATTCAAGGAACCAACTAGTACAAAATTAATAAATAATAATTCCATACAGGATTCCCTCATTATAATTTCTGATGAATATAATAACGCAGTATACGGACATAACAATACCAACTATTTAGACCAGGGAAATGAATCTTTATTTGATTTGAGCAAGCTTACCGGTAAAAAGCTAAAATTAACTGTTCCAAAGGTAGTATATCATGTTCAAAATGATTACATGGGTAAAAATAATGATTTTAAGATAGACTTGGATGTTCCCAAATCAGGAAAAAGCATTTTAAATAAAACTGGTGAATATAAGGGAATTAAGTATAAAATCGTCAGTATTGAACGCCTATCAGATAACACTGTAGAACTAATTTACAGTTATATAAATGACAGCAGTTCAAAATTGCAAACTTGGGATATGTACTTGGGAAGTGTTACCATAGGACAAAATGGAAACAATCACTGTAGATCACATAATAGTACAATTAAACATATTCTTCAAAAGGAAAAAGATATAGGCGATAATTTACAATTAAATGAAATCAACGGATCTTTTTCTTCAATTGGTCCTTTTGAAATAAATCTGCCGTCAACAATTAAATAATTTTCTATTTTATTTCTATATGACATTCATCCAGAAAATGCCTATATAAAAAAGTAACGTTAATTAAAAATAGCAGCCGTATCCAGATTTGATTTGCAAAAATCTCGATACGGCCTAACTTTGTCTATGGCACATAGACTACGTTATCCATAGCAAATATTTTGTCACAGTAGCATGCAGCTATATATTTAAATCATGTATATGTGAAAATACCGTCATATCTTGGACTTTTAATATATTCATAACTTGAAATTGATATCCAAATACAATCATAAAATAGGGTATTGCACCTTACCTTACGTAATGTGGTACAATAGTTTAAGTAGAGGTGATTTACTGTGTCTGTTCCAAAATCTGACTTAGTTAGTATAGGTCAATTTGCCAAAAAATCTGGTGTCACTTTGAGAACTTTAAGATATTATGATAAAATTGGCCTTTTAAAACCATGTTCTTATAATGAATATGGACATAGATTGTACAGTTTTGAGGATTTTAGCAAACTGCAAAAGATAATGACTCTTAAGTTTATAGGGCTTTCTCTCGAAGATATTTCCAGGATAATGAATTACGATATAAATCACAACGATTTAAAAAAATCTTTGGAAATACAAAAAGAGATAATGAAAGAAAAAATATATCACATTAAGACTGTAATAAAATCCATAGACGAGGCTGTCTGTATGCTGGACCAAAATAAAGAATTGAATTGGAATAAATTCATAAACATAATAAATGTAATAAATATAGATCAAAAATGGATAGAACAATATGAAAATGCCTCCAATTTAAATGCCAGAATTAGAATACATGAACTTTTCAGCACTAACAAACAGGGTTGGATGAACTGGTTTTTCGAACAATTAAATCTACCGGATAAAGCCACTGTATTGGAAATTGGCTGTGGCAACGGCGAATTATGGGCAAAAAATTTGTGTGAAATTCCAAAAGCATGGGATATAACTCTCACTGATTTTTCTGCGGGTATGCTGGAAGATGCAAAAAAAAATTTGAATTCAAAGAGATTTAAATTTAAATTAGTAGATGCACAGGACATCCCCTATAATAAAAACAGTTTTAACGTAGTAATCGCCAACCATATGCTTTACCACGTAACCGATATAGACAAGGCTTTTTCAGAGATTTACAGGGTTTTAAAACCAAATGGATATTTTTATGCCTCTACAGTTGGTAAAAATCATATGAAAGAAATGAGGGATATTGTCAAAAGATTTAATTCACAGGAAATAACTACAGACAGTTGGAATCTTACAGAAAAATTTCAACTTGAAAATGGTCTTGCAGAAGTTTCAAAATGGTTTAAAAATGTAACTTTAAAAAGATACAAGGACAACCTGAAGGTAACTTCCTCCGGCCCTCTTGCAGATTATATATTTTCAATGCCAGGTAATACAAAAAATATACTTGATGAAACCGAACTCCACAATCTCAAAAACTTTTTACAGTCTGAGATAGACAAAAATGGATATATTTATATAACAAAGGACACTGGTTTTTTTCAAGGTATTAAATCAAGTGAGCCTTAAATTCATGTGGAGTTCACCCACTACGTGTTAGCAATGTTAACTATCAGACTAAAAATTAAAAGTAGAAAGGACTTGATATTTATGAATAAAAAAATTCCCTTTTCTCCTCCAGATATTACACAAGCTGAAATAGACGCAGTAGTAGATGTTTTAAAATCCGGATGGATAACTACGGGACCTAAAACTGCTGAATTTGAAAAAAAGATATCTGAATACTGTGGTTCAAATCATGCTCTCGCACTGGCAAATGCCACTGCAGGCCTTGAAATTCTACTCAAGGTATTTGATATAAAAAAAGGTGATGACGTAATAACCACTCCCTATACTTATACTTCAACCGCCAGTGCAGCTATTCACTGCGGGATACTTCCCACCTTTGTAGATGTAAAAAAAGACGATTTTTTAATTGACCCTGAAAAATTGTATGACGCTATAAAACCAAATACAAAGGCCATATATTCTGTAGACTTTGCAGGAGTACCAGTGGATTATGATGCCATAAAACAGGTTTTAAAGGATAAGGGACGTGAAGATATACTCCTGGTATCCGATTCTGCTCATGCTTTTGGTGCATCCTACAAAGGGAAAAAAGTTGGAGACCAGGTAGATGCCCATGTTTTTTCCTTTCATGCAGTAAAAAACCTTACCACTGCCGAAGGTGGAGCAGTAACTTTTAATGACAATCATCTGTTTGGCAAAAAAGATCTTCTCAGGGAACTTAAACTGATGTCTTTAAACGGTCAATCCAAGGACGCTCTTTCAAAGACCAAAGCAGGAGCATGGCAATATGATGTGTTGTTTGTCGGATCAAAATGCAATATGGCTGATATAAACGCTTCAATAGGTCTCGTTCAGCTTTCCAGATACGAAAATATTTTAAAAAAGCGTAAAAACATATTCGATATTTATACCAATGCATTGAAAGATAAAGATTGGGCAATCATTCCTTTTGAAAAAAATGATGATAAGGTTACATCCTATCATCTATATCCACTTAGACTGAGAGATTTTACTGAAGAAAATAGAAATAGTGTAATACAGATTCTTGCAGAAAAAGGCATTGCTACAAATGTACATTTTACACCTCTGCCAATGTTCACAGCTTATAGAAATCTTGGATATTCTATAGACAATTATCCAAATACCTATTCACAATATGCAAATGAAATAACTCTTCCCCTCTATTCAACACTTTTACCAGAAGATGCTGAATATGTAGCACAGGAACTCATTAAAGTAGTAGAGAAAGTGAGGTAAATATATATGGAAGTTAAATTTTTTACACCTACAAGAGAATATACTGAAAAAAAGGATGAATTCAACAGAGCAATACATTCTGTATTAAACAGCGGAAATTTCATAATGGGCAGAGAAGTTACTGATTTTGAAGATGCCATAAAAAAATACACCGGTGCTAAATATGCAGTTTCCGTAGCTTCAGGAACGGATGCATTGGTTATATCTTCAGACATACTGGGATTCAAAAATGGAAAGGAAGTAATAACTTCTCCCTTTACTTTTCTTGCTTCTACTTCCTGTATAGCTAAAGGCGGTGCAAAACCTGTCTTTGTAGATATAGATGAAGACACATTTAATATAGATGCCAATAAAATTGAAGAAAAAATAAGCCCCAACACTGTGGGTATACTTCCCATACATCTATTTTCTCAGATGTCGGATATGGATAAGGTAACCGATCTGGCTTCTAAGAACAATTTAGTCGTACTTGAAGATGCTGCAGAAGCCTTTGGTATGAAATGGAAGGGCAAGAACAATGATGTATATAGACATTCGGGTACCATAGGTGACATGGGTATATTTTCTTTTTTCCCAACTAAAACTTTAGGTGGATACGGTGATGGAGGAATGATAGTTACAAATGACGCCAAACTGGCTGAAATGGCAAAGATGTTCCGGGTTCATGGAGCTTCCAAGAAATATCACTATGACTATTTGGGTTATAATTCAAGACTTGATACAATACAGGCCGCTGTACTGTCAGTTAAATTAAAATATGTAGATGAAGCTATTGAAAAAAGGGAAAAAGTCTCAACTTGGTATAAAGAGAGACTTGATAACTGTGACTATATAAAAATACCTAGTGTAAAAGGAGAACAAAGACCCGTATATTATGTATTTAACATATTGGCACAAAGTCGTGATAAACTGGCTGCATATTTAAAACAAAATAATATAGGCACGAGCATATATTATCCAATCCCACTTCACCTTCAAAAATGCTTTAATTATTTAAAATATAAAGAAGGTGATTTTCCGGTAGCTGAAAAAGTATCAAAGGAAATACTGGCACTTCCAATATATCCTGAGATAACAGAAAATGAAGTGGACTTTGTATGCTCTACCATAAAGAGATTTTATAAAAAATAGGCCATTATTTACTGGGACTTCCCATTTCTGATTTCTCTGAAATGGGAAGTCCAAAATATATAAATAATTTATAT
>NZ_FXYI02000169.1:0-7919 GCF_900184915.1 Clostridium sp. HV4-5-A1G
ACCACCGAGATCTACAATTCTAGCTTCGTAGGCAGCGTCATATTTGTATAAGAGAAAGTATAAATACAAAGAGAGAAAATAAAAACAGGATGCTGGCAACATCCTGTAGTGTACAATCTAGTTGCTTAGGCAACTGGTATCACTAAATTTTTTAATAAAAATAGTAGTATCCACTTGCGCAGGGGCTACTATTTTTTTGAGATTTTTTCTATAAGTAAAACTATTAATGTTAATAGTGATATTAAGAACAAACCACTTTGAAATAGTAACATTAAAATGCTGTTACTCATTGTATCACCTCCCTTCAACAGGGATGAGTGATACCAGTAGCCCACATGCAACCTATTTAATTGTACTAATAAATTATAACATGACTGTTGAGATAATTCTATATCTGGTATTATTTTCCTATTTAGATATATCTTATAAAAAGTATTTGTTGATGTATAGTCAATAAATACTTTATTTTTTATATTTGGAGGATGGGAACGTGAGAATTATCAAAACATTAAAAATATTAAACTGCTGAAGAGGAAATCGCAAATAGATAGAGAAGTACTCTAGGAAATTGAGGAATACTTCAACAACATATGCAAGCTAGAAGGAAAGACAATAGATGAGTTTTCACTGAAAGACTGTGGAATAATTGTATACATTCAAAATGGAGACAATATCTGGGATTTGAAGGAAGTAGGATTGAATCGGAAGATAATGATATAATCTATCTATAAATTAATTTACAGTAGTAAATTATTGTGGAGCAAAGATTATAATAATTCTTTAGGAGAGTGTATAGGCTAATGGATGAAACAAATTATACTGAGATAATTAAAGACCAAACAAAACGCGCTTTATGGAGTATAAACAATGTTATGGATTGTGTATCTGATGAATATTGGAATAAAAATTATTGTGATATGCCTTTATGGAAACATATTTACCATACATTACATTCCTTGGATATGTGGTATATAAATCCAAGAAAATATTCGGAACCGTCATTTCATATTAAGGACTTAAATAATTTGGATGTTAAAACAGATAAAGTATTATCAAGAAATGAATTAAACCACTATTTTCAATTAATTGAAGAGAAAATAAATCAGTATCTTAATAGTATAACAGATGATATACTTCTTACAAAGCCTGAAAACTGTGAATGGACAAGGTTTGCATTAATTCTTGCACAACATAGACATTTACATAGCCATATGGGAATGATTATGGGATTTATTATTGCTGAGACAGGATTATGGCCCAGAGTTTTAGGATTAGAAGATTAGATCCCAACTGGTGAGTATAATTTATATTTTTAATAATTATGATATATACTGGCGAATCAGTATGGAATTTTCTCAAAATGCGAACAAAGATTATTTAAAAGTAATATACAGATAAATATAATAATTTGTAGAGAAGGTGAAGTTGTGAAGATATTTTTACGAATGCATCCAAGAAATCGCTTATCCTCTGTGCAACTATAAAATTATTACTGTACAGAGGAGTGTATATTAAATGAATAGATTAAATAGACCAGTTTTTACAAAAGAAACAATCAGAGAAATGGAAGATATGTCATTTTTCATATATGCTAAGATTTTTGATGATTTGCTAATTGTTGCACAAAAGCAGACAAACTGTTTTGTATTGAAAACAAGTGATGGGCTGATAGTAATAGATGCTATTTGGCCGGCAAAAGAAGCTTTTGAGGCAATAATAGATTCCATTGAAGATGTTGGCTGGAATCCCGCTGCAATAAAAAAACTGGTTTTGACACATGGACATGTTGATCATACTGGATGCGGGAAATGGTTTGTTGAAAGATATCATGCTGATACCTATCTTTCTAAAATAGATGATATTTTTTGGAATGAATATCCCACAAAACCTGATAGACCGGAAACGTGGAAAGATTACAAAATTAATGTTTATATCCAGGATGGTGATACCATAACATTAGGTGATAAGACGATATATGTTTATGGTAATCCTGGCCATACTCCGGGAGGATTAAGCTACATGTTCCCTGTAAAAGAAAAAGGAGAAACTCACATGGCAGCATTATGGGGAGGAACGACACCACCATGGACAAAGAATGAAGTGAAACAATATCTCAAGTCATTGGATTACTTTATAAGTGAAGCAATTTGTAGAAAAGTAGATGTGGCTTTAAGTAATCATACAGCTATAGATAATGGATTGGAACGTATTATGTATTCAAAAAAAAGATTGGACTACATGCCCAATATTTATATCATCGGGCAGGATGGATTCCAAAATTATTGTCAGGTATTTCGTACATTGAGTTATGAGATGCTGCAAAAATTATAAATATAGCATGAAGCCGACAAATTCATGTTTTTGTATAAATTATAATATAAAAATTTTGCGTTAAAAATCAAGCATAGATTTATTTAAGTACTAAGAAGATAAGCGCTATTGTCACTGTGAAAAATATGATATGGTGATGATAGTGTTTTTTCAAGTCTAAATATCTTTAGTATATCTAAGCATTTTTTTAGCCTTGAGAAAGTGAAGAAGTTCTTTTTTACTTTCTATGTTCCAAATACTGTTATTTTTGTTAATAAGCTTATTTATTAAGTAAGGTTAACTTGATATCAGTGTTAAAGAATGTTATATTTGTTATGTAAGGTAAACATTACAGAGGTGATAATTTATGAAAAATCGATTAAAGAAATTTAGAGAAGCCTTTGGATTAACTCAAGAGCAATTAGGAGAACTTATAGGGGTATCAAGACAGGCTATTAATTCTATAGAAACAGAAAAATATGAACCTTCCATATGGTTAGCATATGATATTTCTAAAGTTTTTCATGAATCCATAGAGGATATTTTTCTTTTTGAAGAAAGTGAAAGAAAATCGAGAGCACAACAAAGCAGGGGGTGTTGTTTAAATGGCACTAAGACAAATTAGGCTTTCTGATGATCAAATACTAAGGAAAAAAAGCAGAAAAGTTGAAATAGTAGATGATAAAATAAGACAAATTTTAAAAGATATGGCTGATACTATGTATAATTCAAAAAATGGTGCAGGATTAGCAGCTCCACAAGTTGGAATATTGAAGAGATTAGTTGTAATAGATATGGGGCAGGGACTCATAAAATTAATTAATCCAGAGATAATCATGCAGGAAGGAGAACAAGAAGTTATAGAGGGATGTTTAAGTATTCCTAATGTAGTAGGAAAATTAAATAGACCTGCAAAAGTAACAGTACAAGCATTAAACGAAAATGGGGATAAAATTATATTAAAAGGTACAGGAGATTTGGCAAAATGTTTCTGCCATGAAATAAATCATTTAGAAGGTATCCTTTTTACAGATTTAGTTACCGAATATATAAGATGATTTCATTTATACAGACAAATATAAATCTAAGGTCCAGTATTATAAATTAGTAATTTACCGAGCCGTCAAACCAAAGGTTATTTATATAATCCAACGGAACAATAAACTAGAAGTTGCAGATTAGTTTGAAATATAGCTAATCTATTTTTCTTGATTTATTTAAAAATAGTTGTTGAAAAAATTTTTTAATTAACCTATCCTTTAGGTAAAGGAAGAGATCATATGAATCAAGAAAAAATGATAGAGTTAGAAAAGACAATAAACAGTAACTATAACAATATTGCGGGTATGATTGTACTAAAAAATGGTAAAACATTATATGAAAACTACTTTAATGAATATACTGCTACTAACACCATCCATGTAGCATCGGTAACAAAAAGTATTTTTTCTGCATTGATTGGTATCGCCATAGATAATGGGTATATCAAAAGTATAGACCAGAAAGTATTGGATTTTTTCCCAGATTACACTATTAAAAGAGGTGAAAAAACGATACAGAGCGTTACGATTAAGAATATGCTGACTATGACAGCTCCGTATAAATGTAAGTCAGAACCATACGAAAAGTTTTTCGCAAGCGATAACTGGATAAAAGCTGCACTTGACTTATTAGGAGGTAAGGGGCAGATAGGAGAATTTAGGTATTCTCCTATCGTAGGAACACATATTTTGTCGGGCATTCTTGTAAAAGCAACAGAACAATCAGTGCTTGAGTTTGCAACAGAAAATTTATTTTCGCCATTGGGAATTAATTTTGGACACAATGTGGTGTTACATAATAAAGAAGAACATTTTGCCTTTCTCAAAGATAAAAATGTTAGCGGTTGGGTTGTTGACCCGCAAGGGGTAAATCCAGCAAGTTGGGGTCTTACCTTGACCCCTATGGATATGGCAAAAATAGGTCAATTGTACTTAGATGGCGGAATATGGAAGGATAAACAAATTGTATCGGCTCAATGGATAGATGAGAGTACAAAGGAAAATAGCCGATGGGGCAAGCTGTCGTATGGCTATCTGTGGTGGATTATTGATGATAAAGAACATATCTATGCAGCTTTGGGAGATGGAGGAAATGTGATTTATGTCAATACAAAGAAAAAAATGGTAGTTTCTATTGCTTCCCTTTTTATGCCAGATGCTAAGGATAGAATAGAACTTATTAAAGAGTATATTGAACCAATGTTTGAGAATTGTGTATAGTGAATCTCAATTTATCGGGGAGACTATGAGCATAATAGAAACACTACAAATTCCAATTTAAGTTTGAATAACATAAATCAGTAATTTGAAAGGAAGTTTTATTATGGGAGAATTATCAAAATTGCCTAATATCGGAAAAGAAGTTGAAAGGCAGTTGAATGAAGTAGGCATATTTACTTATGATGAATTAAAAGATATTGGTGCAGAACAGGCGTGGCTGAAAATACAAGAAATTGATGTTTCTGCATGTATTCATAGATTGTTGGCATTAGAGGGTGCAATTCACGGTGTTAAGAAAACAGCTTTACCACAGGAACGTAAAGCAGAACTAAAAGATTTTTATAATTGGCATAAACATAAATAGTAAATTTGTGGAGGAAAAATATAGTATGAATATATATGAATTTGGAGTGGAATATGATAAGATACTAATTCTTTTTCATGGCGCATGTATGAGTTGGAAATGGTATGAACCTTCTATAAAAATATTAAAAAATTATTTTCATGTTATAATTCCTGCACTTCCAGGTCATGACCTAACAAATAACAGTTATTTTACTAGTATTGAGGATGTATGCAGAAAAATGGAGGAATGGTTGTTGCAAAAAGGGTATCAAGCCATTGATATTTTATATGGACTTTCTGCAGGAGGAGGTCTTGCAATTCGTATGCTGTCCGACAGCAAACTTACTATTAGAAATATAGTGATTGATGGTGGAATTACACCATATCAGCTTCCATATTTAATTACTCGAATGCTTGCTGTAAGGGATTTTTTGATAATAGAAATAGCAAAGCGTAGCAAGAAAAGCTATTACTTTAGCTTATTCTGAAGAAAAATACGGCAAAGAGGCAATAGATTAAATATATGAATTTATTCAGCATATAAGTGCAAAAACAATATGGAATGTTTTTGACTCTTGTAATAATTATTCTATGCCGAATACAATACCTTTACCTGTCAAATGTAAAATAATGTATTGGTATGGAGAAAACGAAAAATTAAATCGTAAGTCAGATATTGCTTATGTAAAAAAGAATTTTCCAGATACAAAATTTCGGATGATATCACAAATGGATCATGGGGAATATTGCATGGTACAGTCAGAAAAATTTGCCATGGATTTGATAAAGATAAGCTATAAAGTATAAATCCCAACTTGAGAAAGTAAAGCAGTTCTTTTTTATCTTCTATGTTCCAATCCTTATGATGGTGGACGTGTATGAATATTAACATTAAATAATCAAATATCATTCAATGAAATTAACTTCTAGTGGATTTCTAGTAACTAATCTCTGAAATTTATATTTTGGATATCCAACCATAACAACACCTGTTACTACTTTATCTTGGGGAATGTTAATCAAATTTAATAGAGGTGCATATTCTGCAAAAGCACACATTTCAAATAGTCCGGCCCAGCAGCTTCCTAGTCCTAAAGAGGTTGCAAAAAGCTCCATATATGTAAACTGTGAAATTGTATTTTGTCTGCCATTTTTTAAATTTTTAGAAGCAGTTCCTAGAATCAAATTAGGTGCATCTCGTAGTATTACATCGTTTTTATTTTCCTTATAATCTTTAACATGAGCAGAAAAACTCCAGTATCCTGATGACTTAGTTATTTGTTCTTCCATCCACTCCATTACAGCTTCTGTTAATTTTCTAAGCAATTCTTTATTTTTAATAATAATATATGAAATTCCCTGGCTATTACTTGCCGTAGGGGCAAGTCTTGCAATATTAACTAATTTTATAAGCTTTTCTTTTTCTACAGGTATGTCTTTATAACAGCGAATTGATCTGCGTGATCTAAGAAATTTTTCAGCTGCTAATTCATTTATTACAGGAAATTTTTCTAGTTTAACTTGATCTTTTAAAGGAGTCTTCATATTATCAATTGCACTATTAGGGCACACTGCAGTACATTGTCCACAACCGATACAAACTTTTTCAACGACCTCTCTTGGCCCATTTTCATCCATATGTAAAAATTTTGTTGGACACACTTTTGTACAAATTCCACATTTAGTACATTTCTCTTTGTTTATCTTAATTAATTTCACCATCTACGCCTCATTTTTGTTTAAAATTTGTATACGAAAGTTACTTACATTATAATAATATACATCAATGTAGAACATAACAAGTACGCACTTATAAGTGCTATAGTAACCATTTGTATACTATTTAAGGAGGTGTTCCCAATAATAAAATATAAAAATACAGAATACCAATGTTCCATGGAATTAACTTTAAATATAATAGGTGGAAAATGGAAGCCAATTATTCTTTGGTATTTGAGCAGCAATACTCTAAGGTTTGGAGAATTAAAAAAGAAAATGCCTAAAATAACACAAAAAATGCTTACACAGCAGCTTAAATCACTTGAAGAAAATGGACTTATTAATAGAGTTGTATACAATGAAATACCACCTAGAGTAGAGTATTCTCTTACCTATACCGGGAAAACTCTTATTCCAATTTTAGAAAACCTATCTGAATGGGCACATGAATATATAAATACAAATAAATCACAATGTCTTTAATAATACTTACTGTATATTTTAAGAAAACAGAATAAAAATGACGATAACAGCAATGAGGATGATGATTCTTCATCTAATGACAATTCATCGAATGATAATGTACTAATAGATTATAGCATGTCTAATAGGATAATTCTACAGCTGGAATTATCTGTTACTTCAAATATATATTATAAAAAAGAAAAGTATTTGTTGATGATATTAAAATCAATAAATGCTTTTCTTTTTTATTTGGAGGATGGTAACATGAAAATTATCCATAGAAAATAAATAAAACGGAAATGTGATTTCAAATGTCTAATAGATGACAAGGTATTACCGGTAATAATATTATATTCTGCTTGGAGGATTATTATATGAACATTGAGGAGTTGGTTGTTAAAGCAAAAAATAGAGATGAAAATGCTTTTTGTGAACTTATAAAAATGAACAAGGAGACTCTATATAAAACAGCATATTTTTATACGAAAAATAAACATGATTCATTAGAGATATTAGATGATACTGTATATAAAGCTTATATATCCATAAAAAAATTGAAGCAAGGAAAATATTTTAATACCTGGATAATGAGAATACTTATAAATAGTGCTATTAACTATATAAATAAAAGAAAAAGATTTATATTTTTTGATAAAAATATTGATGGAACCAAAAAGCATGAGTCGTTTAACAATAGAGAAGAGATATTGGATTTATATAACGCTATAGATACGTTAGAAGGAATTTGGTAATATGTCAAGAACAAAATGAAAAGAAAATGAAATGTTTTTAATCAAAAATGGTAACTTTAACAAGCAT
>NZ_FXYI02000170.1:0-7916 GCF_900184915.1 Clostridium sp. HV4-5-A1G
TCTATAAATAAGTTAAAAAGTAATAAAAATATTATTTATGTTCATGACTATAATTTATTAGACAAGGATAATAATATTTCAGAAATGGAGTTTAACATATCTAAAAATGTTGACTTATATAATGCTATGGATAATTTGAGTATAAAATATAAAAACTTAATCATTTTAAAATATTTTCAGGATATGACTATTCCTCAAATTTCTAAGCTTTTAGAATACCCGGAAGGCACTGTGAAAGTTTATTTAAGAAGAGCGTTAAAAAAATTAAAAGTTGAATTGGAAAAGGGGTGTATTTAAATGAAGCATGATCCTAAAAATGGGTTTGAAAAAATTGACATATCAAGCAGGCTTGATGATGTAATTAAAAAGTCTATTTCAAAAGCAAAAAGAGATAAAAAAATAAGAACTATAAAACTAAGGCTGATTAAGATTAATGCTGCAATAGCTTCATTGATTATTATTTTCATCAGCAGTGTCAATTTTGTGCCTGCTTTTGCGGAGTCACTAAGTGATGTGCCTGTAATATCATCTATAGCCAATGCTGTACAATTTCATTATGATAAAAATATAGATAGTGCTGTAAATCAAAATTTGTCTCAAAATATAAGTAAAATTCAAAAAGACAAGAATATAAGTATCACTGTTGATAATGTAATTACAGATGATAAAGATATATTTATATTATATACGTTAAATGGAACAACAGCTGATGAGGACATCAAGAATCTTTTATTAGAAAAATTTTCCATAAGTGACAACAATGGAAAAACTCTCTTGAGCAGTGATGATTTTAAATCACAAAGACTTCCGCCTAAGCTGAATAATAAAAATCAAGATAGTCTATCCTTAAGCAACACAAATTATAAATGCATAATTTCATCATTAGGTAATTCTATTGAAAATTACTCCAAAAATAAGAAAACTTTTGGTTCCATAGAATTGATAAGTATAAAGAATATGAAAATACCTGATGAAATAAATTTAATGATTTCAGGTATTACTGAAGCATATAATATGTCTTATTCTAAGGAAGCTTACAATAATTTTACTTCAAAATTCAATAGAGAACCCAAAAATATATCCGGCAATTGGAATTTTGAAATAAAACTTGACAAAAACCTAAAATCACAAAAACCGGAAGAATATGATAATATTCCATTTTCAATTAATAATACTAATTTCACTTTTAAGAGTGTAAAAATCTACCCTACCCATACTGAAATAAGAATACAATTGGGTAAAAACAGTATTGATAAATCTCAATGCAATTCAATCGGAAGAATAGTTGGAGGGGATACCAGCAAGTTACCCTATTTGACAGATGAGAAAGGAAATAAATATAGTATTTCGGGGAATGCTCTGGTAAGCATGGATTCGGAAAATTGTATAAATTTATCATTTGAAAGTCCTTACTTTAACAGAACAAATAAATTGTATCTAGTGATAAATCAACTTAATTACTCAAATGGTGAACCTTATACAAATATAGAGACAACGAAAGTAAAAATCAAATAGTTTTTATTAAAAAATTATAAGTATCCATGAACTAAAAAAAGGAGTAGTGACTAGGTAATACTGTAAATTTAAGAAGTTAGCCCAATACAAGCAGTACTATTTTTGAGATAGCTTTATCATCATAGTAATTATGAATTAAGATTTATTTTCTTTGGTGGTGAAGAATTGGGAGGAGTAGGCTCAAATCATTACATAAAAAATTTATCCTCTAATGATAAAAAAAATATAAAAGCAGTTATAAATATTGATTCAATAGCACAGAAAGGTGGTAGTAAACCATATATATTTACCATAAGTGGAAAGAAAAATTTTGCTGTTACGTTATTAGAAAGAAAGCCTAAAGATATGAATATAAAGAAAACAGATCGTGAGTTTAGCGATTATGTTGCTTTTGATGCAAATAAAATTCCGGCATTGTGTATAGGACAGGCTTATGACAAAAATTTAAAAATAAACAGTCCACAGGATACAATTTCACTTATAGATGAATCAAAGCTTAAGTTAGTTGCAGATACTATTATAAATTCATTATCAAATGATGATTTCTCTTCTGATAACAATTGTCCCTTGTAGTTATGCTATAATTAAATTACCAATATATTTGGCTGGAGGTAGGAAATGGAAGATTTGGATTTTTTAAAAAAAGTTTGTGAAGCCGATGCACCTAGTGGGAGAGAGGATTGGCTGTACTCTATCATAGAAGATGGTTTTAAGGAATTTGGGAATATAACCATGAGCAAAATGAATAATATTTACATATATAAAAAAGGAAAAAGTTCCAGTAAAATAATGATAATGGCCCATGCAGATGAAGTGTTTTTAATGGTAAATGAGATTTCAAAGGAAGGATTTTTAAAATTCAAAGCTGTGGGAATAGATCCTAAAAGTCTTGTATCCCAGGAGGTTGTCATTCATGGGAAAGAGAGGATAAAGGGAATTGTGGCTTTAAAACCCGAATATGAGGATAAAGACAGAAATAAGGTCAAAATGGAAAATTTGTATATAGACACCGGATATAATTTTGATAAATTAAATGATTTAGTCAATATAGGGGATTATATTACTTTAAAAAGAAATATGATTCAGCTTTTAAATGAGAATGTATGCTGTAAAGCCATAGATAATAGGGCAAGTATTGCAGCTATGCATATATGTGCAGCAGAACTCAAAAATGTCACTCCGGACCTGGATGTTTATTTTGTATGCTCCTGTCAGGAGGAAGTGGGACACAGAGGAGCTGGCATGGCAAGCTATGAAATCAAACCGGATATAGGCATAGCTGTTGATGTGACCTTTGATGGAGGAATATTCGGGGATACTGACAGAGAAAATAAATTGGGAGAGGGACCCGTCATATGTATAGGACCCAATGTGCATCCTAAACTTAAAAGCAGGATAATAGAGACGGCAGATAGACATAATATTTCCTATCAAGTTGAAGTGGAGCCGGGAAACACCGGGACGGACGCCTGGGACATTCAGACTGCTGTTGGTGGAATACCCACCCTTTTAATATCTATTCCGATAAAGTATATGCATACTTCTGTGGAGATGGTGAATTTAAGAGATATTAGAAATACGGGAAGGCTTCTGGCCAGGTTTATTCAGGAATTAAAAGGAAATGAATTGGAGGGATTGTTTTGTTTTTAGAAAAACTCTGTAATTCCATGGGACCCTCCGGATATGAAGGTGAAACAAGGAAAGTTATCTTAGATGAGCTGGGAATGTTGACCAAAGATATAAATGTAGATAGAATGGGAAATGTTGTGGTTCATAAAAATAATAGTTCCAATTCTCCTAAAGTAATGGTGATCTCGCATATGGATGAATTGGGGCTTATAATAACAGGTTATAATGAAGATGGAACTTTAAAATTTTCAACTATAGGAAACGTGGATAAAAATTCACTGCCCTGTAAAACTATTCTGATTGGTGATGAAAAAGTATCGGGAATTATAGGAATAAAACCAATACATCTCCAGAACAAGAAGGAAGTAAATGAGAGTTTATCCTGTGAAAATATGTGTATAGATATAGGTGCTTTCAGCAGGAAAGAATGCAGCAAAATTGTTTCACTGGGAGATTTTGCGGTGTTTGACAATCATTTTTGTTATTTTGGAGATGACTATATAGAGGGAAAAGCTCTGGATAGCAGAAT
The DNA here is from genome assembly GCF_900184915.1 of Clostridium sp. HV4-5-A1G. Classification (NCBI taxonomy): domain Bacteria; kingdom Bacillati; phylum Bacillota; class Clostridia; order Eubacteriales; family Clostridiaceae; genus Clostridium; species Clostridium sp. HV4-5-A1G. The sequence goes on from NZ_FXYI02000170.1 coordinate 3,674, forward strand.
AGGTTGTTCCATACTTATGGAATTATTGAAACAGGATTTCAAATGCAATTTATATGGTGTATTTAGTGTACAGGGCAATATAGGGCAAAGGGGAATCTATGGTGCAGCTTATAATATTAATCCAGATGTTGCTATAATTTTAGATGCGATAAATAGTATGGATATGTTAGAAACCCCAGATTATTTAAAAACCATCCAATTGACGGATGGCCCTATTATACCATTTAAAGGGGGAGAGTCAATATTTGACAAAGATATTGGAGAATCTATTAGGAATGAAGCAATTAATAGAGGTATTCCCTATCAAAAAGTTGGAGATACTCAGAAAGAGGGAGAACTTAAGGCAGTCCGTCTTAGTGTGAATGATTGCAAGATTGCGGCTGTACTAATGCCCTGCAGGTATATGAATTGCAATATATCTCTATGCAGTAAAGCTGACTATCAAAATACGTTGGAGTTGCTGAAAAACTATTTGAAGGAATTATAGTATGGTTTAGTTAAAAGGTGGAGGGGTGAGAATTTTGGATAAACTTCTAATAAAATTAATCAATTCTTTTGGAATTAGCGGTAGGGAATATGAAGTTAAGCGGGTAATAAAAGATTATCTAAATAACATAGATCAGAGCGTATATGAGGATGGTATAGGTAACGTAATATTGAAATTAGGATCTGGAGAAATTAAAATTATGTTGTGTTCCCATATGGATTCAGTTGGATTTATAGTAAATCATGTAGATGATAATGGAATGATAAGAGTCAGCAATATAGGTCATTTTAATAAGGAAGATATATCCCACAGTTTTATAAGATTTGAGAATGGCACATTGGGTAAAATATATACTTCTTCCAAAGATATGTTTGTTGATATAGGGGTAAAAGAAAAGGAAGAGGTATTAAAAAAAGTAAAAGAAGGTGACATGGCATTACTCGTAGGACCTTATTTAAATGCAGGGGATAATAATATAATAAGTCCACTTTTACACAGTAAAGTAGGATGTTATATACTTTTGAAACTTATAGAGGAAATTGAAATGGAAGATGGAGTTGAGATTGATTTTGTGTTTGCCTCTCAGGGTGAAGTCGGAGGAATAGGAGCAAGAGCTGCAGCAAGTGATATAGAACCTGATTACTGTATAGTAGTGGGAACTGATAAGGCAAAAAATTCAGAAAAACCGGATACAAATATAAATATGGGAGAAGGTCCTGTGCTCAAGATCATGGATAATTCTCTTATAATGCACAGAGATGTAAAGAATATATTGGAAAATGCAGCCCAGAAGGCAAATGTAAACCTTCAGTACAGCATAAGTACAGACAGATCTGAAGGAGGATTATTGCATAAAGAGAGAATTGGTATAAGAACTGGGGAAATTGCGATACCCTGTAGGTATAAGTATTCTGCTTCAGAAATGATATCTATTGATGACGTGGAAGATACTATAAAGGTATTAAAACATTTGGGGAATTTTAGTAGTCTTCTGTAAAAATGAATATTCGATTAAGGTTATTTAGAAAGGCTTAAATGTGAAATGAGAAAATTTAAGTGGATTTTAGTAGTATTATGGATGATAATAATATTTGCTTTTTCCAATCAGAAAGCAGTTGTGTCAAATGATAAAAGCGAATTTGTTATATATATATTTCAGATGTTAGGGATTGATTTAAATAGTATATTTGGAAACTTAGCCAATTTTGTAGTGAGAAAAGTTTCTCATTTTTTAGAGTATTTAATATTATCAGTACTTATATTCAACGCGGGAAAAGAGAATTTCAAGTTGAAAAAATTAGCTGCTTTTTCACTTTCAGTAATATTTTTGTATTCCTGTTCAGATGAATTTCATCAGCTGTTTGTGTTGGGAAGAACTGCTCGAATGAAAGATGTAATAATAGATACTGCAGGTGGAATGGTGGGATTTTTGATATGTTATTACTGGTACAAAAAAAGGGCTAAAGAGCTCTAAAGGTTATTTAGAGCGTTCTTTAATTTTAGCCAGTCGTTTTTATAGGTAGATTCAAAATTGCTATTTCTATTGTAAGTCAGAGCAGAGGGGTGGTACATAGGAAATATATGTTTTTTAAGCTGTTCATTAAAATAGATATTTCCGTGACACTCTCCTATAGAGTTGAATTCAGTAAATATTTTTAAAGGTGTATTTCCCAAAGTTATAATTATTCTAGGATTTACCAGTTCAATTTCTTTATTCAGTATATCCTTGAACAGTTTTATTTCAGAAATCTTTGGAGTTCTGTTGCTTACAGTTTTTCTTCCGTTTTTACCTTCTTTTATCTTAATAGGCCTGAAAAAACAGCTGTTAGTTATTCGAACCATTTTCCTTTCTAAATTTATTAGGTTTAGGTATTTTTCAAAAGTTTTGCCAGCCATGCCCACAAAAGGTTTACCCCTTTCTACTTCTGTTTTACCGGGAGCCTCACCTACAAATAATACGTCACAGGGAATGGGACCATCTCCTGATATATATCCGCCTATTGGAGACTCCTTGTAATTGTCACAAATTTCTTTAATTTTTTTTCTAAGCCTTTCTTCTATATCATTCATAAAAGATTTCCTTTCTAATATTTTATCAATTATATTTTCTTACATTTTAACATATATATACTTTTTAAATGAAATAATTTATCTACTTTTAGCATAATTGTACCAATACATTTGCAAATAAATATGCTGATGATATAATGCTGTTAAATTGTTTAAGAGGTGATTTTGTTGAAAGTTCCATATATAATGACGCCGGGGCCCACAGAAGTTAGAGAAAATGTGAGGCTGGCTAGAAGTGTGCGATGCACAAATCCTGATTTAGATATTAAATTCTATGATTTTTATAAGGAAACTTGTAAAAAGATAAGTGAACTTTTAAAAACTAAAAATGAAGTTAGAATATTAGGCGGCGAAGGTATGCTTGGTTTAGAGGCTGCCTGTGCCTCTCTCACTGAAAAAGGGGATAGAGTACTTGTAATTGACAATGGAATATTTGGAGAGGGATTTGCAGATTTAATCAAATTGTATGATGGCGAAGTGGTGTTTTTTAAGGGAGACAGGAGAGAAGAAATAAATTTAGAGGATTTAAAGAGATTTTTAGATAAGGACAGCAATTTTAAGTATGCCACGGTTGTGCACTGTGATACTCCATCAGGAGTACTGAATGATTTGTCAAAAATATGTCCTATGCTCAAGGAAAAAGGTATATTGACTCTAGTGGATAGTGTTTCCGCTATGGGAGGTGAAAATCTAGAAGTTGATAATTGGAAAATAGATATAGTTGTAGGAGGATCTCAAAAATGTATTTCAGCACCTCCGGGTCTTTCACTGCTCAGTATCAGTAAAGATGCTTTTTCTGCAATGGAAAGCAGAAAGAGCCCTATAAAGTCTTTTTATTGTAATCTACTGATTTGGAAAAATTATTATGAAGAAAAGTGGTTTCCATATACCCCACCTATAAGTGATATAATTGCATTGAGAACAGCGGTGGACAATATTTTATCAGATGATGGTGTTCTAAAAAGGCATGAAAGAATCGGAAAAAGCATGAGAAAAGCTATTATAGAAGCTGGACTGCATTTGTATACAAGAAATGGATATTCCAATACTGTAAGTGTTATTGAAGTACCGGCAGGTATAGATGAAAAGAAGTTGAGACAATACATGGTGGACAATTTTAATGTTCTGATAGCAGGTTCTTTTGGATATTTGGAGGGGAAGGTGATTAGAATAGGGCATATGGGTGAAAATGCTAGAGAAGATCTAGTAGTCCATACTTTATATTCTCTTCAAAGAGCTTTAGAGCATTTTGGATTCAAGTGTAAATGTGATATGGCACAGTGCTTTTTAAGAGAAATTCACAGTTCATGATGATGAAATTATAAAATAAACAGCACCTAGTGTATCAGCATATGAATGGTATGGAAAAAGCTATTATACAGCAGGAAATATAAGATAAATTGGTTTTAAGGATATATACTGCAGAGAAAATAAAATGAAATATGATAGAATATCAACTGTTGTCACGAAATGAAGCGGCAACATGATAGAATCAATGTTTTTCAATTTTTTATGTTTTAAAAAAATAATAAAAATTCAGAAAAGAACATTGACAAATGTAGTTACAGATGATATACTATAAAAGCTGTCTTAAAGAAGAGCAGGCAGCTTGAGATGATCCTTGAAAATTGAACAGAATAAATATAGGGAAACTTATATGAGAATAAACCAGCAATTCTTTTGAGC
>NZ_FXYI02000171.1:0-7906 GCF_900184915.1 Clostridium sp. HV4-5-A1G
TTACCTCATTTATATATTTACCACTGATTTTAGAATACATCATATATAATAATTCGTCAAGTAGTTATTATTTTAGGAATCGAACCTAAAATAACAAGGACTATTCATCTCCCACTTATAGAAGATAAGAGAATTACGTCCTTTTTGTTAAAATATCTGAATTTAATTCTGAAATCTTAGTATTTTGGAATTTCAAAAGCTCATTTTGTAACTCTATTTTCCTATTTTTCTCTTTTATCTGGGATGATAAATTTAACATATACAAACCATTCTGTTCTTTCTTTAATTTTGACAACAATGCATTTAACATAAAAAATTCCACCTTTCATTTTTTGTCGGCCACACGGCCAATACTAATCGTTACCTTTACAGGGTATTTGCTAATTCTCTATATACTTAATATGTGGTATTTTAAGGCATAAAAATAAGGAACTACTTGTTTTTAAGTAATCCCCTGTTTTTTCTCTTGCACGTTAACAGTATTAAAAAATTACCTTATATACCTTATAGATGGAACATAGTATATACAACTATTTTTCTCAATTATTTAAAAAGTTTATCAAATAATATTCGATTTCTTTTTTTTGCATCTTCTAATAATTTTTCATATGAAATTATTTCTATATATGCATTTAAATTTTTCGAATCATTATATCCAAAGAACCCCATTCCATCTGGCGTTTTTGTTAATGTAGCATTTTCTGCTTGTTCTACAAGGTTAGGGGTTATATCCGCAATAATATATAAATAAAAAGGTGAATTTTCAGCGATGATTATATTCCTACCATTTTTATCTTTGGCATTTCCTTTTCTTATATTTCTTGTATATTTTAAAACTTGATTTATTGGATTTTCTTCATCTGTATAATCATCTCTCATAGGCCTTTTAAATTCTATAATTGTCAAAGCATTATACGGTTTACTATCTTCATCACTTAAAGCAACTGCATTATCAATTACTAAAATATCTGCACGATCATCTGTATTTACACTAATATTCTCAATATCTTTCATCTTTATATCAGAAGCCAAATAATAATGATATGCTAAACGCTCATCTATCAACCATAAATTATGATTTTCATAATCAATATCATCCGATATAGTTTTCATAGGAAAAATCAAATTATGAATATAAGATTCCAATACATACTTACGATCGGCGTTTATATTCAAGGATTTTTCTAATAAATCTATTACTATTTTTCGATGTATTATATACTCTGCTAATGTAGATTTACCTAACTCATTTTCCTTTTCTACATATTCTTCATATTTTCTTTTATATTCATCTATATTTTTTATATTTTTGACTTTATTTTTACTTAAAAATTCCTCTCCTTGCTTTTTAACTTCATATTTAAACTTTTGTTGAATTTTAAATAATTCCAAATCCAAATCTTCTTTTTTTATATTACGCTTAATATTAGATATTTCTTTTTGCTTATGTTTTAATAAAGGTCTATATTCCGGTCTTTCTCTTTTTATATAAGCCTCTATATATTCTCTTTTTTCTTTTTTTATAGGATCTAAATACTGTTTCAAATGATTCGATATAGTACTTACAACTTCAGTTTCTATATCCTTCTTTGTTATTTCATATTTATTTAATAAATTTGCTTCCAGTAAACTATAATTAAAATTAGTTCTTTCATCGTTAACTATATTGTCAAATAATTTTCCAGATACATATGCAGAATATACAAAATCTCTATCACCGTCATTTATCTTTCCATTTAGATCTGGTATTAATTCATTTAGAGGCTCAGTTTTAACTTCCCTAGAATTAGCACAATAATGAACTCTATTTTTATTATCATCAGATTCAAATAACTTGATATGATATATATGAAACTTATTGTTTTTAACTTCAAAATTTTCTTCTTCCATATTTATAGATAAACTTTCTTTAAACTTCTTTTTTAAATCAATCATTCCAAAGTTATCCTGAATAATTACCCTAGGTGAATTTTTTTGAATAAAATATGCTAGACAATGCTCTATTATTTTCATGCCTATTTTATCCTTAGTCTTGGGAAGCTTACTGCTATACTCATCTTTCATATTTTCTAGCCTAACTTCTGTAAATAACTCATCTTGCGTATATTCATCTTTCAAATTTTTAATAGGATCACTATCTAAAACAAAAGAAAAAGATCTAATTTTCCTTTTATTATTTTTATCAACATATACACTTCTTACACTTATATCGGTAAAAGTCTTTAACCAAGTAAATCTTCCTATTCCTTTTCCACCTTTTTGCTTTTTATAAGTAGAATCTGAAGTTAAAAAAGAATCATAATTTTTATCATTGAATCCTATTCCATTGTCTCTAATTATGAAACCAATTATTGGATAATTCTCTTCTTTATCCTTATTTTCAAGTGGTTCTTGTCTCATATCTCTTAAAATATTAATAGCGATCTGTTTATCATCATTGATCTCATTTAGTTCTTCAATTGACTGAAATGAATTCACTATAGCCTCATATAATGGTAATAATATATCATTTTTAGTTATTCTCATTTTATCTACTCTGCCTATAATATCAACTTTAAACATACTATAACCTCTCTTATTTTCTGTTTAAATTAAAAATCGGATACATTATGCACCCGATAATAACATATTGACGAAAAAGTTTATCATTCATAAATTGTGAATTACGTAACTTAACCAAACAGGCTGAACTTATAATCCACTTTTTTATTACCAATATTATACCATAGAATTTAAAAATTATACAGATAAAATTTTACATAAAAAAGGAATTGCTTAAAATAAACAATTCCTTTTTGCTTATATCTCTATCCTATAGGTGTCGTATATATACCCTGATATATGTTTCCCCTTATATCAAGCTTAACCGTAGTATCTGCTGTAATATAGCCATTTGTCTCAATAGCATGGATTTTAATTATATATGGATCTCTTATCCTAACACCGTTGTCCTTTATAGTTACCGGAGTGGTAAGAGGTACATCAAAATCCACTTTTTCAGTATTATATTTCCATATCTGCCCATCAGTATACCTTGACGAAAATGTTGGAGTTGACTGAATATACCATTCCATATAAGGTGTAATAGGGACTAAATTCGTATTGTCCTTTAAGGCGCTGTTAAGTCCTTTTCCTGTTGTATGGCTGATTTCATCCGGGAATATAAATTGCAGCCTCTGTGCTGAAAAATATTGTACTGGTTTTCTGTATATGGTACCCTTGTAATCCTGGCGGTACTTCCAGTGGGACACCCAGTAATCATCATCTCTGTGATGCACCCAGTGCCCAAAATCGTGAGATTCCTCTCCCCGGCCATATAAAATACCATAGAATCCGTCTCTATTGTAAATAACAGTGCTTGGCGTATGATCATCCTGCCATCCCCGGCTGTCGGTTATAGGATATCTAAAATCATCTGAAGATGTATTTACAGTGAAGGTAACACGTTGACCTTCCTTGGCTATTGTTGCACCCGTATCCGATGCCTTGTGGGGTTCATTCTTTCTATACCATGCAGCATCAACGGTAGCTTTAACTGTAAGTACAGAGCTTTCATCACCATAGATTTTATCCTTTGCGTCGGAAATAAGCTTGTAATAGGCAACTAATGTTGTACTTTTGCTTATTGCTACATTTCCACTATTATCTGGCGTCACATTATCCCCATCTAGGACACCCCAGTGGTCAAATTCCCAGTGGCTTTGCTGTGGTGCTTGTGTACTAGGAGTCTGTGTAACCTTAAAGTTAGCTTTCCCATTTACAAGTTGCTTATTTTCCGTTACACTACCATCTTGACTTGCCTTTCCATCAAGAGTGACTGTGCCCGCATCCTTTGGACTTACCCTTACGGTGAGGTTTACTAAGCCATTTCCTGTTGTCGATGGCACAAATTTAAAACCTGCTGTGAAATATTGAAAAACTATCTGACCTGTCGATGGATCGCAAAGATAAATCTTTAAATATTTCTCTTTTTGCTTATCTTTCTCATCTCCAGTTGGTGGATTATCTTTGTCAAAACCGCCTATAACTAAAGCTGGCATACCAGACTGTACATTTGTCTCTGCCCGTGGATTAGAATTGCCTATTTTATTGGATAAGGCTAATTTTACAGCACCGGTGAAATCATTACTCTGCAGCTTCTGGGATATAGAACTTACAACACTCGCACTCACAGAATTATCAGCACTTAAAGAATAATATTTGCTTAGATTATTCTCAGGTTGCTCTGGGAAGTCATAGACATTACTTGGCAATTGTGCTACAAACCTGGCAGTTTGGGCATAGTTTGTACCACCTATTCTCACCATATCGGTGCCGGTAGTACCTATACCTGTCAAATTATCAAATGCTGCAGGCCCCTGATTGGTGCCTGTCCCCCCGAGGAAGATTGCATGTTTTGCTTTCATATTAGACAATTTTCCAGCTAAACTAGAATCTTGCGAACTAGATAACAGAATTGGATATTTAGAGCCATATAAAGTGGCAATAGCTTTAGCGTCTCTGAGATGATATACAGATTCCGTGGATATAACATATGCTCTATCGTTTCCTTCAGGAAACAGCAAATTAGTAAAATCAACCGAATCTTCCTCCTGTGATGCCTCGCTGGAATTGCCTACCTCTGAATCGATAAACGGTCCGTATGTGCTGTTGTACCAGGCTGATACCTTCTTTTGCCCATTAGAATCTGTAAACATTGTATTATCTAGATATAACTCTTTGTTAGGAATTTGGGGATCTGAAGGGACTTCAGGGATCGAAGAATCTCCGATAGGCTTACCATCTGACAAGGAATTTATCACAGTATAGGAACTATAATTCTTATCATATAGATCCATGTATACTTGTACAACGTGAGTGTTTTTGTTACTATCTTGACTTTCAGGGTTATTTTTAACAGTCCTTGCAAAAATCTTATCTAAGCCTTTTATTAAAAATCCATCAGATTTATAGATATCCCAATTTCCATTCCTCCCATAGGCGGCTGTTTTGCTGCCTACTACATTAGCAACTGCAACGGTCGCAATACCTACACATACGAAAAATGCCAGAAGTCTTCTTCTCACATTTTTTTCTTTCAATTTTATCATTTATATAACATACCTCCTTTCTCCATTTATACTTTCACTATATCCCGAATTCACTGTTATAAAATTTGATTATTTCTTGTTTATTTTCATGGTGAAAATTTTGGTTATAATTTATTTTTTTAAATAAAGGAAAGGATAATTGATAAAATTTTCTTCAAAAAAATATAACCAGCTTTAAATTTGAAGCTAGTTATACCCATACCATATAGTTTAATATATTTAATTAGTTCTAGATATTATTTGTCCATCAGCAATTACTGTTGTATTTTTTAATGACTTTAAAGAATCCAAATCATATTTACAGTTGTTTAAATGTAAATACTCTAAATTATGCAAATTGGTCATATAGTCAACATTACTAATAGACCCACCATTCATTGTCAAAACCATTAAATTTGGGAAATATTTAAGATCAATTAAATCATTATTATCATTTAATGTTAGATTTAACACTTTTTTAGCATCAGCAAGAGTTACATTAGTTTTACCAAGTGCTTTCTCAACATCCTTCTTCAAGTTTTCATCAGTAAAAGGTACCTCATCAGAGTCTTTCAATCCGTCGGGATTAGATGGAATGTCCTTGTTAAATATAGCAGATATCTTTCCAGGCAAACCATCGGAGATTACACCCGTTCCTCCAAGAAATATAGCTGAGGACAATACATTTTCAAGAGGTTCTATAGTATATGAAAAATCAGTTCCATTGCTTAATACTAGAACATAGCCCAGTTTTGCAGCCAGGGCACTTCCCGAAAGTGCATCTGGGAAAATCGTATCGCTGGCAACAGCTATTCCATGAACATTCTCCAATTTCGTACCTTTTTCAAGTTCAGATACGCTGTTATAATTGTCTATTAAAAACAGTGAAGGATTGTTTTTATAATAGTCACCTAAATGTACTACCTTATCGCCACCAACTACTTCTATGCTCCGAATATTTTTGTTGCTGGCAATTAAATTCGCAACTTTGGAATTTATTGTATTGCCATCTGAAAATAATATTGGTGCATCAGCTGAAGCAGCTATACTAAGAGCATATTGAAATTGTTGCCCTGTAGTTAAAATTGCGCCAGTATTGGAGCTTGGATATTTGGCCCACAATTGTTTTGCTATCTCAATTGCAGTTTCATACCTGTCCTTTCCTGCTATTCTGGTAACAGTGTAACCTTTAGCTTTTAAACCATTCTCTATATTTGATGAAACAACACCCGTACCACCAAGTATATATACATTTTTAGGTGAAAGCCTTGTTATTTCCTCACTTATGTTGTCTGGCAGTGCGGCTGCTCTGGTTAAAAGTATTGGTGCATCATAGCTATGTGCAAGTGGTGTCCCTGCTATAGCATCTGCAAAGTCAGCATCGTGTTCTGCACCAGCTATAAATACCGTATCAGCCTGTCTCCACCCATATTGGGATATCTTTACGGAAGTGTCATACCTATCCGTTCCTCCAAGCCTTATTACATTACTGCTGTTTGAAGCTTGTACCGTTTGTGTAGTCTGTGTATTCGCCTTTGCAACATTATTTCCCGCAAATTTAGCCGTTCCCAGAAATGACACACATACGGCTGCTGCTACCACTATTGACATTAATTTTTTACTTTTCATATCTTACCTCCAAAATAGTCACCACTTGATGCTATTATTTTCCGTCACCCTATGATTTTATTATACTATCCTGCTCTGACCGTATCAAATGAAAACAGGATACTACAACACATTTTTATTTTATTACAGAAAGAGTTTTAGAAAATTTGATAATAATTTGGCTTTTTCCATGGTTAAAATTCGGGTTGTTTTTTGCAATATAAAAAGACCTGAGATTTTTCTCTCTAAGTCTATATTAATTTTAACCTAATATACGAATTTTCTTTATCTTCGCATCATATTTATAAAATTATTCGGATTATATATCTCTATTTGTTTTCCAGTACAAGTCTTTATTTGTTTATGATACACACACTCAAAATGCCTATCATTTTTTGTAATTATGATAGGACAATCCGAATCTATCGCCAAATTTATAATTTTATTATCTTCTGGATCTTCAATACAGAATTTACCTCTTGAACTAACATTAACAATCTTTGAATTATTTATAATCATTTCACATACATCACTATAACAATCATATAGAGTTGCCATAAGTTCCTCGACTACTGAATCAATAAATCCTTTTTGGTTTAATGTTTTTATCAAAGCATTTATTACAACTTTAGAAGGTATAAAAATATATTCCTTCAATAATCCCTTAGACATAATAGGAGTTATATCCTTTTTACGAATCAAATGTAATATTTCCCAGCAATCCTCACAATTTAATTGATCAAATATTGCATCTATTAATATATTGGTATCAACTATTACTTCCATTCACTACGCATTTCCTTTATTGCTTTATTTATATCTTCCTGATCAATATTTAATAAATCTTTTAAACTCTTTCCCACTTTTTTTAATTTTAGCATTTGATTATATTCATCATTTATATTTTTTTCTCTGTCAATTACATTTTCCATATGCTTATCCCCCTTGTTTTTTTGTCGCTCATTATTGAGCATATCACTATTAATTGTCTTATTACTCTTAATATTATTTCCTTCATTAAGTAGTATTTTTTGTTTATTTTCTTTGGATTTATTTTTTTTGTTGCTATTATTAGATAGCATATTTTTTTTATCCATTAAATACATCTCCTTATATTATATTTGACCATAATATAATTATAAAACATTTTGGAAATATATCCAATGAATTTTAAAACAAAATATATTCTACCTGTATATTATAAACATCTACGAGCCAACGAGACCGTA
>NZ_FXYI02000172.1:0-7565 GCF_900184915.1 Clostridium sp. HV4-5-A1G
AAATTATATTTTTCCCCTAAATAGAATTTTAATTTATAATTCATTATTTTCATATTACATTTATATAATTATATTAATAATGATTTATTTAGGGGGTACACTCTTTGAAGGAGAAAATAATTTTAATTTTCCAAATATCTGCCGTTTTTATAGGTACAGTAGTTGGTGCAGGATTGGCATCAGGTCAAGAAATAAGCCAATTTTTCACTCAATATGGATACAAAAGCTTTTTTGGCATATTAATCTGTGGTATTATATACATAATAATGTCTATTATAGTAATCAACTTAAGCATAAAATATAAGTTAAATTCCTATGATGGGCTTATTCTTTTGGTAAGCCCCGGATTTTTAGGTATGGTAACTAATTTTTTAACTACCTTTTTTTTAATTGGAGGTTCCTCAATAATATTGGCAGGAAGCGGTGCCTTAATACATCAATATTTTGGCGTATCCAGGTGGGTAGGTATATTTTTTATGGTATTCGCATCCATAATTATCCTATTTAGAGATACCAAAGGACTGATGGAAATAAATTCAGTAATAGTACCCTCTCTTATACTTGTAATATTAACTTTATTTCTGCTGCATTTAATTTTCTACAAAAATGTAAATCTATCTTTTATAAAAAGCATACCCTATTACAAAAATAACTGGCTTTTATCTTCATTAGTATATTCAGGATTCAATGTACTATGCTGCAGCGGAGTACTTGTACCCCTTAGCCTTTCCATCGGCAAGAAAAAAAGTCTTATAGCTGGATCTATTATAGGAGCTCTGGGGCTTACAATTTTGGCTTTTATAATAAACTTTTTACTGATCTCAAATATACCTTACATATTTAAATATGAAATTCCTCTGCTCTACATAGCCAACCGATTTGGCAAGCTGCTTCAAACAATGCTTCTTTTTGTAATTTGGCTTGAAATGTTTTCTACAGAAGTGTCCGATGTATACAGTGTAGGTAAAAATCTGCAGGAAATATTCAATATATCTTACAATAAGTCAGTGATCTTAATCATTTTAATCACAATTCCTATATCCCAAATTGGATTTATAAATTTAATTTCTCTATTATACCCTGCATTTGGAGTGGTTAGTTTCATATTTATACTGCAATGTATAATCTTTTATATAAGAGAATATAGTAAATAAGACTTATAAGAGGGCTATCTCAAAACTTTGAAATAGCTCTCTTTATATGATATATAACATCAATCATTAAGTCGATTATAGGTGAGTTATCCTATGTCTTTTTATAAATTTCCCATATCCTTTTTTCCCTATAAATTTATTATCCTGTACGATTATTTCTCCTCTTACCATAGTCAAAACAGGATAGCCTCTCACCTTAAATCCTTCATACATAGTATAGTCAACATTCTCGTGAAGAATGTCCCTGGTCATAGTAACCTCTTTATCCGGATCTATTAAAACTATATCTGCATCTGAACCCACTGCAATATGTCCTTTTCTGGGATAAAGTCCTGAAAGCTTGGCAGGAGCTGTGGAACATACATCTACAAATTTATTTATTCCTATTCTCCCCTTTACAACACCTTCAGAAAATATAAGAGGTATTCTTTCTTCAATACCGGGTCCCCCGTTAGGACAATCTGCAAAGTTATCTTTCCCAAGCTGTTTTTCACCTTTATAGAAAAATGGACAGTGATCTGTTGCTATGGTCTGTATATATCCATCTTTAATTCCACTCCACAATGCAGCTGTATCCCTTTCTCTTCTCAAAGGTGGACTGAAAATATACTTCAATCCATCAGGTTGCCTAAGTTTATCTTCTGTGAGTAAAAGATATTGAGGACAAGTTTCTGCATATACCATTTGCCCCCTATCTCTTGCCATTTTAATATATTCCAAACCAATTTCCGTAGAAAGATGGACAATATAAAGTGGTGCATCCCCTGCTATCTTTGCAAGGTTTATCATTCTGTTTATTGCTTCTCCCTCCACCTCAGCCGGTCTGCTTAAAGCATGATATATGGGCTGTATTTTACCCTGTTTGATAAAATATTCTTTAAGATATTTTATAGAATCATTATTTTCACAATGTACTGCAGTAATTCCCCCCAGTTCTTTCTGTCTAGCAAGGAGCCTTAAAGCTTCATAATCACTTAATTTGAAATCATAGGTAAGATACATTTTAGAGCTTGGAATTCCCTCTTCTTCCAGCAGCTTTTTCAATTCCTCCAGTCTATTATCATTTATATTCTGTATAACACCATGAAATCCATAATCTATAACAGCCTTTCCGTCTGCATATTTATGATAGACTTTTACCTGATGCGTCAGATCACAGTCCTTGGGACCAAATCCCATATGATCTACTATGCATGTAGTTCCCCCGCAGGCAGCTGCCACAGTACCTGTATAAAAATCATCACTTGCCGTTACTTTTCCAACATGAATATTAAGATGAGTATGTATGTCAATGCCCCCTGGTATTACATATTTACCTTTTGCATCAATAACCACATCAGCTCTTTTACATATATTCAAACCGATCTCTTTTATAATTTCGTCTTCAATATACACATCTCCCCTATATATATCATCTGCAGTTACAATAGTTCCGTTTTTTATTAAAGTAGACACGTGAATCACCTCCAAAAAGCTATTATTATATCTACTATACAATTAAGCAAAAATCATTCCATAGCTTCTTTACAAAATAGAGAATATATTTTAACATATTATTATATAAACATTAGGAAAGAAGTGTTCTTCATGATAGATACTCTTAAAAGCTGTAACCTATGCCCTAGAAATTGCAGGATAAACAGATTAAAAGGACACATTGGTTTTTGTAATGCCGGTAAAAATGTAAAAATAGCCAAGGTCTCTCTTCACAAATGGGAAGAACCCTGTATTTCAGGAAGTATTGGTTCAGGTACCGTATTTTTTTGCCATTGTAATTTAAAATGTGTATTTTGCCAAAATCACAGCATAAGTTCTGAAAATATAGGTAAAGAAGTATCTATAGAAAGACTCAGTGACATATTTTTAGAACAGCAGGAAAGAGGGGCACATAACATAAACCTAGTCACTCCCACCCATTATATACCCCAAATAGTTCAGGCACTTGATATAGCTAAATCAAAGGGACTTACCCTTCCCATACTTTTCAACACCAATAGTTACCAGACTACAGAAGCATTAAAAGCTCTTGAGGGATACATAGATGTATATCTTCCCGATCTAAAATACTTTAGTAATAAATATGCTATAAAGTATTCCAATGCACCTGGCTATTTTAATTGTGCTTCGAGAGCTATAAAAGAAATGTATCGTCAGGTAGGAAGTGTAACATTTAATAGTTCCGGTCTTATAACAAAGGGACTAATAATACGTCATCTTATGATCCCAGGTCTGCTATTTGACTCAAAAAAGATAATGGATTATATCTATAACACTTTTGGAAATTCAGTATATATAAGCATCATGAATCAATATACCCCCGTGTATCATGCTTACAAATTTCCAGAAATAAATAGAGCATTAAATCCTAAACATTATGACTCCCTCATAAATTATTGTATTTCACTTGGAATAAAAAATGCGTTCATTCAAGAAAACGGTACGTGTTCCGAAGACTTTGTACCTGATTTTGATCTACAGGGAGTATAATTAATTCTATTAAAAACTGACTAAAAAATATATCAAATATCTATTTATTAGTCAGTTCTCAAATTTTCATATTTTGTATTTATCCAGTTCTGATTTAAAGGATTCTGTTATCTTTTTAAACTCACCTATACTGCCCATAAGATTTTTAATGTCATTAGTATAATTGGACACATTGGCACTAACTTCCTCTGAAGACGCTGAGTTTTCCTCTGCAATTGCTGCCAGAGATTCCATATTATCATATATCCCAGATATAGAATCCGATTCTTCAGTTAGCTTATTTATAGTTTTTATCATGGAAGAAGCAACCTTCTCTATAGAATCTGTAGCTTCATAACTTATATCTCTTACATTTTGAAGCTTATCACTTTCCAGTTTCAGTATATCGAACTGTTCCTCTATATTCTTCACCAGTTCCTTTATATCTTCTGCAAATTTAACCAAGTTGGAATTTATATCTTTTACGGCATCCTGAGATTGTTCTGCCAGATTTCTCACTTCTTCAGCTACCACTGCAAACCCTTTACCCTGCTCTCCAGCACGAGCAGCTTCAATAGATGCATTGAGAGCCAATAAATTAGTCTGTTCTGAAATTCCTGAAACTATGGAAACTATACCTGTTATATCCTTTGCCTTTGATTGAAGTTCAGTTCCCATATCTCTGACTTTTTTAAAACTTTCCAAAGTACTCAATATATTTTTACTTGTACTATCTACGTTTTTATAACTGTTGCTTATTTTATCCATAGATTTCTCAAGTTCCAGCTTATTACCATTTTCATTTTGCACTATAATTTTTAAATTTTCAATGTTGTCATTCAATACAGATACCACTTTTTCTGTATTTTCTGCCTGATTTACCGCACAATTGGCCACCTGTTCTACTACATCAGATATCTCACCTGAAGTATTGTTCATTGAATTGGATATTTTATCTATATTTAACACAAATGTGTTCATTTCATCAGTTACACCTTTGAATCCCACAAAATCTGATTTTATTGTTTTCTTATGCTTCTTTAAAAGGTCATATATGTTTTCAAAAAAATCATTCGTCTCTATATCCCCATCTTCAATGTAATTATTTCTATTGATCTTATTCATCGTATCCATTATAATAGACTGAGGTTTCATAAGTATGGAACCAGATATATAAGCTCCTAAAAAAGCTACCAATGAGATTATTATAGACTTAAATAAATTATTCAACCCTAATAGTGGAACAGACACTATCAAGCACAATACCAAACTGAATATTCCAACTTTTATTCCAACATTTTTTATAAATCCCAAAGAAAGCAGTTTATTAAACCCATAAACTTTCTTATAATATATATCTTTATCAAAAGTAAATTTAAACTTTACAGAATTATTTGTTTCTTCGATTTTCTCTATTCCAAGCTTTTCTCCAAAAAATTTAGCGCTTCCTTCTATCATACCCATAAGGTAATCAAACATGGCTCTATCAGATTTATATTCAAATACAGCGGTTTTAGATGATATAGGGTTTATTACTACGAGAGGTGGTTTGGCTCCTGGAAATTTTTTAGTCATAACTACATGTACATCAAACATTGATCTCAAAAATGAATACAAGTTTTCATGTTTGAAAAAAGCTGGATAATCTTTATAAAAAGCATTTATATTATCAAGACCTATCTTTTTCCATAATGTTTTTACATCCTCATTATTATCTTTTGCTATAATTTCAATTACCTTTTTTATCTCTGCGTCATCTACATTTTCAATAGGTGAAAATATTTTAGATGCTCCCCATCCAACTTTATCCATAGCAGTATCTACAGTTTCATCACCATAAAGTTTCCTGCATGTCCTCATCCATGTGGCAATTACAGTACCTTTCATTTTTTTATCCTCCTTGTGTGACTTCATGTATAAAAAGTTCCATTTAAACTGTACAGCTTATTTATAGCATAATCTCTACTTTATCTAATTTTGCAATTACATTTAAACTTTTTACTTCAATAGTTTCCGTTCTTACAGTGTTTTTACCGCTTATAAGAAGCATTTTATTGTTATCCAATTTCTTTATCTGCCTCAGCACTCTGCTGTCATTATACTCCACCAAATATATAGAATTGTTTTCAATTTCTCCCGTAATATGTGCAAAGGCCAAATCCCCTCTCTGTATTCTAAAACCTTCCATATCATCGCTCTCTATTTTCAAATAAAAAACCTTGTCCTGTGCATATCCCTCTATTTTATTTTCAATCAGAGGAAGTTGTTTAAACCCAATAGGTTTATCCATTTCGTATTTATACACAGGTACTTTTTTCAAAACGGATCCAAAGGCTTCATTCCAAATATCCTTAACTTTTTCTTTCTTATTATTATATATCGGAGAAAATTCTTCTTTTTTGACCTCATGTGTCTGTTCTTCAAAAGACATTGTTATATCATTCATATCTTTACCTAAAATTTTAGAAATCCTATCTATTATTCCCTGATTAGCTATTTTTTTCCCTATCTCAACTTCATTTATAAATCCTTCGGAAACTCCCAACTTCTTAGCAAGCTTTTTTTGACTCATTCCCGATTTAATTCTTGCAGATTTTATTTTTTCTCCTATTCTACTCATTTTTTCCTCCCATTACTAAAAAGGTCATACTATATCATACTATTTTGAAACTTCTTTATTTTTCTCAAACCATGCTCTCTCCTGGAGGAGATGATTCAACAAATACTTAAAACTCCAATTTACAGAAGTTTCAGTGACCACGGCCAAAATAGGTGTACTCTCTATCTTAATTTTTAATTCTCTCATAATTCCATTTATCTGTTTATCCGTCAAATCATTAAATAATATTACTTTTTCATTTAAAAAATAAACATTATCCTGTTTTTTTAATTGTTCTCCTGAATTTCCAGATAATATGTCTTTTATTTTCATTTCTGTCATGTGATTTTTTATTATTTTAAAATTGCTGACATTAAATTCTCTGCCTATATCTTTTATAATCTTTTCATCATTTTTATCAAATCCATATAAAATTATGGCTTTATTACTTTGTAGAAACATGTACATCATCCTTTCAAAACATCACTTTCAAATAAAATACTGATCAATTTATCTTTTTAAAAGCTCATAGCTCAATTTTATAATGTCCTGGCTATTCATAGAATTAAATATCTTTATACTGCCCAATTTATCTATATTTTTATTTATAATGTTATACTTGATTAGTTGCCTTTTAAGTTGCTGTACAGTACCTTTGCTGCCATCTATTATAGGTATATCATTACCCAATATCTTAGATATGCTTTCCTTTATAAAAGGATAATGTGTACATCCCAATACCACAGCTGCAATTCCCTGTTTCTTCAAAGGAAGCAATTTCGGATTTAAATAATCTTCAATTACTTTTCCCTTTATTATACCCTGTTCGATGAGTTCCACAAGTCCAGGACAAGGGAGCGGCTCTATCATTGAATTTTTATCATATTTTTTCATAAGGTTATTAAATTTTTTTTCAGATAATGTCATAGTGGTCGCCATTATCACTACTTTCCCTATTCTATTAATTTCCATAGCTGGCTTCAATGCTGGTTCTATACCTATTACCGGCATGTATTTGCTATATTCTTTTCTCAAGTCTATTATAGCCGCACTAGTTGCAGTATTGCAGGCGATAACCAATGCCTTTATATCTTTCTTCAATAAGAATTTTACAGCATTAAGCGTAAGTTCTTTTACATTTTCCACAGTTCTTATACCATAAGGAGCCATTTTTGAATCTCCAAAATATACATAATTTTCATTTGGTAAAATTTTAACAGCCTCTTTTAAAACACTTATTCCACCTATTCCAGAATCAAAAAAACCAATTGGTCTGTTCTCTGACTCCATTCTATCACCTCATTAACTCCAATTGAATAAATAATATTTTATCATTTATATTATAT
>NZ_FXYI02000173.1:0-7538 GCF_900184915.1 Clostridium sp. HV4-5-A1G
GGATTTTTTGAACTGTATGGGAGCCCTGTATCCTCTGTAACTGACAATGCATCGATATCAGCCCTAAGTCCAATGACCCTGCCTTGCCTTTTACCTTCCAATAGTCCAATTACTCCAGTTTTTCCCGTAGGTACTGTTTTTATACCCATTTTACTGAGTTTCTCAGCAATAATTTTTGAGGTCTTCACTTCTTCAAAAGAAGGTTCAGGCTGCATGTGAAAATTTCTTCTAAGCTCTACCATCCAGGGTTTAATTTTTTGAGCTTCTTCCATGATGGCCATTTTTATCATCTCCGAACTAGATAATTCTCATTAAAACTTTGACGATTCTTTTTATTTAAAGAAGGTTTAATATTTGGAGGTATGGGGCATATATATTTTTCTCCGTGAAGTCTTTCTTTTAATTCTCTTTTAGCTTTATCAATTAGCTCAGGTTTTTCAAATAGCTCCAATGCAGAAAGTGCCATAACTTTTCCTGCCATCAGCATACTTTTGTGACAAAACTCGGCTTTTACCTGAGCTACCACCTGCCAGGAATGTCCCGGTGTTCCAAATGCATAACAGGCTGTAAAACACTGTGCTGTGGGTACAACCCAGCTCACATCACTCACATCTGAAGAGGCATGAATTATATTCTGGCTCTCTCTATAAGGTATAATAAAATCCGCAATAGCTTTTTTTCTCAATTTGTCTTTGAGTTTATCATCCAGGGAGACGGGAAAATAATTTTTCTGCTCTTCTGTCAACGTACTTCTTATGGCTTCAGCATATTTGAGATCTTTTTCGTCTGGGACAACAGGTCCTATTTCCAGCATCTTTTCATACATTATCTTGCTTAAAGTGCTGTTTATGATGAGATTTGAAAGAGCATTGTCAAAAATCACTTTCACTCTGGTACCTGTCATAAGTGCGGCTCCTCCGGCAATACTTTTAATTCTCTCGTAAATATCCTTTGTCTGGCCCACTTTAGGTGCTCTCACCAGATAAAGTACTTCTGCATAGGATTGTACAACATTAGGTGAAGATCCGCCGCTGTTTGTGATGGCATAGTGTATCCTGGCGTCCTGAATTACATGTTCTCTCAAATAATTTACGCCTATATCCATAAGCTCTACTGCATCCAGTGCACTTCTTCCAAGGTGGGGACAGTCGGCCGCGTGGGAACTTACACCATAAAATCTGAAATAAGCTTCTATATTAGCAGTCATACTGCTGCCCAGTACTGTATTTATGCTTTGTGGATGCCATCCAAAGACTGCATCCACTCCATCAAATACTTTCTCACGAACCATATAGGTTTTACCTGAGCCACCCTCTTCTGCAGGGCATCCAAAATAACATATAGTCCCGCTCATATTGTGCTTCTTAAGATAATCTTTAACTGCCACTGCAGCCGCTAGAGAGCCCGCCCCCAGTGCATTGTGTCCACATCCATGTCCATTTCCATTTTCAACTATGGGTTCCTTTGTGGCAATTTTTCCTCCTTGACTTAAATTGTACAGTGCATCATATTCGCCCAGGATTCCGATTACCGGACTGCCACTACCGTAAACCGCTTTAAATGCAGTGTCAATTCCCGCTGCATTTCTATGAACTGTAAAACCTTCTTTTTCAAGCACATTACATAAAAGCTGGCAGGATTTAAATTCTCTAAAGCTGTTTTCAGCAAATTCCCATATTCTATCACTTACATCAATAAATAAATTCCTTTTTTCTTCTACAATATCTATTATTTCATCTTTATTTGCCATAAAATTATGCCTCACTTCTTAAAAATTAGTTATCTTTCATTTGTCGGATCAAAGGCATCTCTCAACCCATCACCAATGAAGTTAAATGCTAAAACAGTAATTACAATCATAATTCCTGGTGGAAACCAAAGCCATGGTTTTGTAGTCAAAACCGTAATAGCCTGGGCATCTGTAAGCATATTTCCCCAGCTTGCTGTAGGAGGCTGTACTCCCATACCTAGAAAGCTAAGTGAAGCTTCATATATAATAGCCCTGGCAATTCCGAAAGTGGCATTTACAAGTATTGGCGCCATAGTATTCGGAAGTATATGAGAAAACAATATTCTAGGGGTACTAAACCCCAGTGCTACAGAAGATCTTACATAATCCATTTCTTTGATTGAAAGTACATTTCCTCTTACCAAACGTGCTACACTAGGCCATCCAAGAAAACCCAAAACCCATATAATATTCCAAAGGCCCGGACCCACAATGCTCACTACAACCAATATGAGCATCATCTGGGGAAATGACATGAAAATATCTGTTATACGCATGATAATCATATCTACCTTTCCACCAAAATATCCTGATATAAGTCCGAGAACTGTACCTATGCCCACACTTAAAATCACTGTTCCAATACCAACAACGAGAGAAACACGTGCAGCATATATAAGACGGCTCATCACATCTCTTCCTACCTGATCAGTTCCAAGGATATGTCCTGCAGAAGGTGAGGCACCAAAAGAATTCTCTACGGCATACGGGCTTTGTGGAGCCAACAATGGAGCAGCTACTGCAATTACAGCTAATATTGCTATAAATACAACTCCG
The DNA here is from genome assembly GCF_900184915.1 of Clostridium sp. HV4-5-A1G. Classification (NCBI taxonomy): domain Bacteria; kingdom Bacillati; phylum Bacillota; class Clostridia; order Eubacteriales; family Clostridiaceae; genus Clostridium; species Clostridium sp. HV4-5-A1G. The sequence goes on from NZ_FXYI02000173.1 coordinate 2,567, forward strand.
GTTACAGCCATTTTATGTTTCTTAAAACGCTTTAGAATCAAGCGCGCATAATTTTCACTAGATTCGGTGGCCTCAATAGCTAAATCGCTTGAACCATTTTTTAATTCCGCTTCCATTTTGCTCATAATATTAACCTCCTAGTTATATCTAATACGCGGATCAACAATAGAATATATAACATCAATTAATAGATTTGCTACTATAACAACTACTGAACCAAATAGAATAAGACCCATTAAAGTAGTATAATCACGACTCATTACAGAGGCTATAGTGAGCTGCCCTATCCCCGGCCACTGAAATATCTGTTCAGTAACTACAGATCCTCCTAATAAAGTTACAATTTCTACACCCGTTATAGTTATAACAGGCAGTATTGCATTTTTAAAAGCATGTTTGTTTATAACTATAGATTCCTTTAGGCCCTTTGATCTTGCAGTACGAAGATAATCCTGATTCAGCACTTCAAGCATACTGGAGCGTACATATCTTACAAGTGTTCCCGCTTCATTTACTCCAAGGACAACAGCAGGCAATATCAAATGCCTCAGTCTGTCCACAAAACCATTATCCTGTCCCAGTGTTATCATGCCTCCAGAAGGCAATAATTTTAACTTCAATGAAAAAATATATATAAATACAAGACCTAGAAAAAAAGTTGGAACTGATATTCCAATAAGTGATCCTGTTGTAGAAATATAATCTAATTTTGAATACTGTTTAGTAGCACTCAATACTCCAAGTGGAATGGCAATGACAAATCCAATGAGAAGTGCAGCCCCCATGAGAACAAAAGTAGGAAGTATTCTCTGACCAATTAATTCGGATACAGGTTGGAAAGATGTCATTGAATACCCTAAATTCCCATGAAGCACATTTCCTAACCAAGCTAAATACCTGGCATACAACGGTCCATTTAAGCCAAGTGCAGCTTTTCTAGCCGCAATATCAGCTGCTGTGAGATTTGGATCAACCATTTTGTCCAGCGGACTGCCTGGTGCCATATTTATAATTACAAAACTTATTATAGTTACACCAACTAATACTGGAATACTTATCAATATTCTTCGTAAAATATAGTTACCCATTTAAAAGTCCTCCTTAAATAACATTAGCTAAAAACTATCTTGAAAAAAGCAAGCCGACAGATGTTTCCCATCTGCCCCTTCTACTTGTTTCAACTCCGGTATGTCCTTATCGCATAAATTTTTCTTGGCAAATTTACACCTGGTATGAAATCTACATCCCTGTGGTGGATTAGCTGGACTAGGTACATCCCCTTCCAATATGACTCTCTCTTTGTTTCTCATATGTGGATTAGGTACTGGATAGGCACTTAAAAGTGCCTTAGTATAAGGATGTCTGGGATTTTTAAAAATTTCATCCGTGCTTGCAAGTTCTACAATTTTTCCCAAATACATAACTGCAATTCTATCACTTATATATTTTACTGCCCCTAATCCATGAGCTATAAAAAGATAGGTGAGATTTAATCTCTTCTGCAGGTCTTTTAAAAGATTTAACACTTGTGCCTGAGTAGACACATCAAGTGCAGATACAGGTTCATCACAGACGATGAGCTTGGGTCTCAGTGCAAGAGCCCTTGCAATACCCACACGCTGTCTCTGGCCCCCAGAAAATTGATTTGGATATCTGTTTTTAAAATTTTTGGGAAGCTCTACCTCATCCAAGAGCTTGTCAATTTCCTCAGATATTTTGTCTTCAGGAACAATTTTATGAACTTTAAGAGGTTCCGCCAGTATATCATAGACACGTTTTTTAGGGTTCAGCGAAGAATATGGATCTTGAAATATCATTTGTAAATCGGTGCGAATACTGCTCATGCGTTTATTGGAATACCCTGCAATATCTTCATTATTAAAAACTATACTTCCTTCAGTGGGATTTTCAAGTCTTACAATTGTACGTCCCATCGAAGATTTTCCGCATCCTGATTCTCCCACAAGTCCCAAAGTCTCCCCTTGATATATTTCCAAATCCACACCATCTACTGCCTTTATATATCCAACTGTCTTGGATAAAATGCCCCTTTTTATAGGGTAATAGGTCTTCAATTTTTTAATGGAAAGCAAAGGCACTGGTGCTGCCTGTTTCTCTATGTCTTTAATCATAAGCTATATTGCCTCCTTATCTACTTCCTCCACATTTTCAGCTAAAAAGCATCGTACTTTATGACCCTCTCTATTAGAACTTAAAGCTGGCGTCTCCATCTTGCATCGTTGAGATGCATAAGGACAGCGATTATGAAACCTGCATCCAACTATCCCCTGATAAGTAGATGGAACCATCCCTTTTATAGATTCCAGACGTTCATCGGATTTTGCATCAATTTGAGGAATTGACTTTATAAGTGCCCTTGTATAAGGGTGTTTTGGATTGTCAAACAGAGTGAAAACATCCGCTTCTTCAACTACCTGTCCAGCATACATTACAATAACCTTATCTGCCATTTCTGCTACAACTCCCAAATCATGGGTAATAAGCATAACCGACATTTTCATTTCTTTTCTGAGCTTTTTAATCAAATCTAAAATCTGAGCCTGAATGGTAACATCCAGTGCAGTAGTGGGTTCATCTGCAATCAAGAGTTCAGGTTTGCAGCAAAGCGCCATTGCAATCATCACTCTCTGTCTCATTCCTCCAGACAGTGTGTGAGGATAATCATTTATTATTTTGTTTGCCCTTGGTATACCTACCAGTTTCAGCATCTTCACTGCACATTCCTCTGCTTCTTTATGGTTCATGTTCTGATGCAGCTTTATAGCTTCCGTTATCTGATCTCCTATGGTAAAAATAGGATTTAAAGATGTCATTGGTTCCTGAAATATCATGGATATTTTATTTCCCCTGATGTCTCTCATCTCTTTATCTTCCAAATTTACGAGATCTATATTGTCAAACTCTATCTCACCATTTTTTATATACCCTCTTTTGCCTAAAAGTCTCATTATAGATAGAGAAGTTACACTCTTACCACATCCTGATTCTCCAACTATTCCCACTGTTTCCCCTCGATTTATATCAAAACTCACATCTTCTACAGATACAACTTCTTTTTTATTGGACTTAAATGCCGTCTGGAGGTGTTTTACCGAAAGCAAACAACTCATAATATTTACCATCCTTTCTATAATTTTATAATAAATTCTACTGTATTTTATATTGCAAAAGATTATAGTCTTTAATAAACGTATAATCTTTTGCATAGATCAATTATTTTTACTATTTACTCTGTACATCCCATTTATATACATCAATGAACATACCGTAGTTCTTAGGTTTTCCATAAGTTACTCTCTTATTTACAGCTTTCAGCTGGTTCTGAACATATACTGATGGACAAGGTAAATCCTGCGCAAATATTTCCTGTACTTTATCATAAGTTGCTTTTACCTGAGCTGGATCAGTCTGATGTAAGCCGTTTGAAAGCAGGCTGTCCATTTCCGGATTGCTGTACTGTGACAAATTAAGTCCCTGTCCAGTTTTTAATATAGACGATACATCAGGATTCATAGGATAAACAGGTATACCTACCAGATATATATCAAAATTATGTTTTTTAGCTGTAGCAAGGCTTGTAACAAAATCATACTTTTGAGGATTAACTTTTATTCCCACACTCTGCAGGTTCTGAGTTATAATATCTGCTACCTGTTCACGAACTTTGTTTCCTGTAGGTATATCAAAGTTTATTGCCTTATTTGGATCCCATCCTGCTTCCTTCAAAAGTGCTTTAGCTTTTTCAGTATCATGAGAAGTAGGCTTTAAATCTTTATTTACAAATTTACTTTCCTTCAAATATGGCAGCTCGATTATTTGTCCCTGACCCTTTAATAAACTGTTTATTATCATATTTCTGTCTATAGCATAGGAAATAGCTTTCCTAACCTTTGGATCGGTTATAGTCTTTGTATTTATCATCAAAGTCTGAATAGTACTTTGAACTCCCTTTGAATCAGTGGTCAAATTGCTCATACCTTTTACCTTGCTGTAATCTTCAAAAGGTATCTGTCCTAAGTTAGGGTCATTCATGTCAATTTCTCCGCTCTGCAGCTGAGCAGTTATATTAGCTCCAGGCATTATTTTGAAAATCAACCCATCAAGTTTAGGTGTGCCTTTAAAATAGCCTTTATTGGCTGTAAACTGTACATACTGATCTTTTACATATTTTTCAAGTGTAAATGGTCCATCGCTTACTGTTGGCTTTTGAATGAAAGAACTCTGATAGATCTTTTCCGGTGCAGTACTCTGAAGTACGTGTTTAGGAAGAGCTTTAAGCTTAGTTCCAATTGTATCTTCAAACAGTGTCAATTCCATAGGCTGCTTTGTAGTGATTGTCATGGTGTGGTCGTCAACTTTTTTCACACCAGATATATCTGTACCCCCTGCAGCATTTTTCCCTTTTTCATCCAAACCTTCAACTATGTTAAAATTTGATGCCACAGTAGATGGCACTTTAGGGTTGGATATAAGACCAATAGTATACAATTCATCATCTACTGTTACAGGCTTCCCGTCACTCCATTTCGCCTTTGAATTGAGTTTAATTGTAAATGTCTTATTGTCCTTAGTTGTAATGGAATCGGCCAGCATAGGCTTATATTTCATATCGTCATCCAATTCTACTAGAGCTTGAAATAATAGTCCACAGCTTACTTCCTGGGCTACGTCTGTCCACTCCAAAGGATTGAAACCACTTGGTGCATTCATCATTCCTATATTAATGATCTTTTTCTCTCCTCCAGAACTTCCGGAACTTCCACCTGAACTTCCACAGGCAGGTAAAATAAGTGCAAGAATACATACCAGCGAAATTAATATTTTACTTTTAATTCCCTTATTTCTTTTCATTCTAGTCATCCTCCCAAAATTATACTAAAAAAACAAATTCAAATGAATGTTTTTATAATAATACCACCATTTATTATTCAATTCAATAATATTTTAATAT
>NZ_FXYI02000174.1:0-7464 GCF_900184915.1 Clostridium sp. HV4-5-A1G
ATTAAAAATATAGATATATTAAATATGACACCTATGGATGGTTTTAATAAACTTTATGATATAATAAAAAGAGTGAAGTCTATATAATTTTAAATAAACAAAGGATTGATATACCATGAAAAGGATAAATCTTCTGGATATAAATACTTCAAATAAAATTGCCGCAGGAGAAGTTGTGGAAGGTCCTTCCTCTGTAGTAAAGGAATTACTTGAAAATAGTATAGACTCGGGTGCTAAAAATATAACTGTAGAAATTGAGGAAGGCGGAGAAAAATCCATAAAAGTACTGGACGATGGCTGCGGAATACATCCAATGGACATAGAAAAGGCCTTTATGCCCCATGCTACAAGTAAAATAAGCAGTGTAGAAGATCTGGAAAAGGTAAACACCATGGGATTTAGAGGTGAGGCTCTGGCGAGTATAGCTGCGGTATCCAATGTAATTCTTAAGAGCAGAACCGCTCAGTTTGATTCAGGTATGGAAATAAAAATAAATGGCGGGAAACTAGAAGGTGTTCAACACAGTGGATGCAATCCTGGAACTTCAGTTTTAGTGAAAAATTTATTTTTCAATGTACCTGCAAGGCAAAAGTTTTTAAAATCTCCCAGTAGAGAAGCTGCGGGAATTTCAGACATAATAAGCAGGCTTTCCTTGGCTAATGCGGATATTTCTTTTAAATTTTTTAAAAACGGCAAAAAATCTATCACCACCTATGGCTCAGGAAACGTAATGGATGTTGTACGGTGTATATATGGCAAAAATATTTACGAAAATGTAATTCCTATAGAAAAACACGGTGACATAATTTCAATTTACGGATATATAGGAAATTCTGAAATAAGCCGTGGCAGTAGAAATAATCAGAGTCTATTTGTAAATAAAAGATATGTTAAGAATAAATCCATAGCTACAGCTGTGGAAAAGGCATTTAAATCTTTTATTACTATAAATAAATTTCCTTTTTTTATATTGTTTATAGATATATTTCCTGAGTTTATAGATGTAAATGTTCATCCTGCTAAATGGGAAGTAAAATTCAGTGACTCTGGAATGGTATTTAAATTTGTATTTGATGCCGTTCATGAAGCCCTTAGGGACAGTTTGAAGGATTCTTTTACTATTGAGCCTGATATTGAATCCACCCATGTGAGGGAAATCCAGATTCCGGTTGATTTAGAGTCTTTAAATAGTAAAAATTATTTAAATTCAGACAGTGAAAAGAAAGAGTATAATAATTTTATCAATGAAAATGCTGGTAGATTTCGAGAACATGAATCGAATCTATATAAATCCCATTATCCTAATTTACAGATAGATTCAGCAGATGAGGTGAATGGGAAAACTAAGCATAGGGAGAATGCAATTGCTAAATTTCCACCTCTTGAAATAATCGGTCAGTTTCACAATACTTATATAATAGCAGAGGACGGGAATAATTTATACATGATAGATCAACATGCTGCCCATGAAAAAATTCTCTTTGAAAAATATAAGAAAAGTATTCAAAAAGGTGATATACTGTCTCAAGTATTAGCCACACCGGTAGTTATGGAACTTACACCTATTGATTATAATTATTATATGGAAAATGAAAATGTATTTAAGAAAACTGGGTTCAAGGTAGAATTATTTGGAGATACGGCTGTGAGCATAAGGGAAGTACCTATGATACTCGGAAAACCGGATATTAAAAATTTATTTATGGATATGATTGACAATTTAAAAAATATGGGATCCGGAGAACCCTGGGAAGTAAAATATCTTTCCATAGCAACACTTGCCTGCAAAGCTGCTATTAAGGCAAAAGATCATCTGTCGCATATGGAAATGAAAAGTTTACTTGAAGAATTGAGGTTTATAGAAGATCCTTATACTTGTCCTCACGGAAGGCCCGTTATAATAAAATTTACATTAAATGATTTGGAGAAAAAATTCAAGCGAATACAGTGAGGGGAAAGATATGCAAAATTTATTTATATTAGCAGGCCCTACTGCAGTGGGGAAAAGTGATATATCCATAGAAATTGCCAAAGAATTAGATGGCGAAATAATATCTGCAGACTCTATGCAAATATACAAATATATGAATATAGGTTCTGCAAAAATTACAGTAGAAGAAATGAAGGGAATACCACATCACTTGATAGACTTTATTGAACCCGACAAAAGTTTTAATGTATCAGAATATAAAAAACTGGCTGTAAAAACTATAGATGGGATATGTAAAAGAAACAGACTTCCAATGTTAGTAGGAGGTACAGGTCTTTATATTAATTCTCTTATATGCAACTATGATTTTACAGATGCTAAGATAGATAAAAATTACAGAAGATACCTTCAAAAATTAGCTGGGGATCAGGGGAGAGAGTATGTACATTCTCTTTTAAAAGATGTAGATAGGTTATCCTATGAAAAACTTTATCCCAATGACTTAAAAAGGGTCATTAGAGCTCTAGAAGTTTATAAACTTACGGGAAAAACCATAGGTGAATTTAATACTGAAAATCATTTATGCAAGATACCATATAAGATATATTATTTTGTATTGACTATGGATAGAGCTAAATTATACCAGAGAATTAATAAGAGAGTGGATATAATGTTGGAAAGGGGACTCATAGATGAAGTCAGAAATTTAAAATCTATGGGATATACAGCAGATATGCAATCCATGAAAGCTATAGGGTATAAAGAAATACTAAGCTATTTAGAAGGTAAGATATCTTTAGATGAAGCTATATATTTAGTTAAAAAGGGAAGTAGAAATTATGCTAAAAGGCAATTGACATGGTTTAGAAAAGACAAAAGAGCCATATGGATAGATGAAGATGATTTTAATTGTCGTAGTGAAATAGCTGATCATATAATAAATAAATTTGAATCCATACAGTAGTTTTAAATTTAACTGTAATAGGATTCATTGATACTGAAAATTTTTGCGATATCTATAGAATTATATAATAAAAATTATGGAGGGTGAGAGCTATGAGTAAACCAGCTAATAATTTACAGGATATTTTTTTAAATGGTGCGAGAAAAAATAGAATTTCAGTTACCATATATTTGACCAATGGATTTCAAATTAAGGGAACTGTAAAGGGATTTGACAATTTTACAGTCATATTAGATTGTGCTGGCAAGCAGATGATGGTATATAAACATGCAATTTCCACTATTACACCCATAAGGTCAATCTTATTTAATGCGCAAATTGAAACGGAAGATTATAAAGAGTAACTAAAAATATCAAGTAATTAAGCTATTGTGAAATATAGAGAGGAATAGGTGCTGCCTATTCCCTTTCTGTGTGCTTTTATTGTAATATATATCACTCATTATATTTAGGGAGGTACCAATATTGTTAGATATAACTAAGGAAAAACTCAGAAAAGCATATAAAATAAGTGAAAAAATAATTGATCTATATGAAAAAGCCTTAGAGGATATAAGGGATCAATTTAAATACTATGATGAAATAAGGGAATACAATCAAATAAAAGTTTTAGATGCACTGCAGAAGGAGAGAATAAGTGAAGCACATTTTACCAATTCATCAGGGTATGGGTATGGTGACATAGGTAGAGATTCTTTAGATAAGGTATATGCAGATGTATTCAATTCAGAGAGTGCACTCGTAAGACCACATTTTGTAAATGGAACCCATGCCCTTTGCTGTGCAATATTTGGAAACTTACGTCCCGGAGATACGATGCTTTCTGTATGTGGTACTCCCTATGACACTTTACATAATTTAATAGGCATAGGCACTAATAAAAAAAACATGGGCTCTCTTGTGGAATATGGTATAAATTATGAACAGGTGAACTTAACCGAGGATAATAGGATAGACTTCGAGAGCATAGAAAAGCATCTTAAAAAAAATGACAGTATAAAATTAGTACATATACAGAGATCCACCGGCTACGGTTGGAGAAAATCTCTTCTTGTATCTGAGATTAAGAATATAATTGATTTTGTAAAGAAGATAAGACCCAATGTAATATGCTTTGTAGACAATTGCTACGGTGAATTTATAGATACTTTAGAGCCCACAGATGTAGGCGCTGATCTAGCAGCAGGCTCACTCATAAAGAATATAGGTGGTGGAATAGCACCTACAGGTGGTTACATAGTTGGCAAAGAGGAATATGTAACTCAAGCCTCATATAGATTGACTGTTCCAGGAATAGGAGGGGAGTGCGGTTCAACCTTTGGAGTCATGAGGCTTTTATACGAAGGATTATTTCTAGCTCCACATATCTCCATAGAAGCAGTAAAGAGTGCTATTTTTTGTGCTAGAATTATGGAATTAGCAGGATTTGAAGTTCTGCCTAAGTACAATGATAAAAGAAGTGATATAATACAAGCAATTAAATTTAATGATAAATCGAAATTGATAAACTTCTGCAGAGCCATTCAAAAAGGATCACCAGTGGATTCATTTGTTAAATGCGAGCCCTGGGATATGCCGGGATACTCAGATCAAGTTATAATGGCTGCAGGTGCTTTTGTACAGGGATCCTCTATAGAACTATCTGCAGATGCCCCTATAAGAGAGCCTTATATAGGATATCTTCAAGGTGGATTGACTTTTGATCATGCCAAAGTAGGGATACTTGTGGCTCTATCAAACATATTATAGAACATAAGGTTAAAACAGAGATTTGCTTCTTAATAAACAGATCTCTGTTTCAGATTGCTTACAATTGGATTAATATTTTCTGTATATACCTACTAATTTACCTATGATTTTACAATCATCTACTATAATAGGGGACATATTCTTATTTTCTGGCTGCAGCCTTATGCTGTTCTTTTCTCTGAAAAATCTTTTTAGAGTGGCCTCGTTTTCAATCAAGGCTGCAACTATATCACCATTTTCAGCAAAATTAGTCTGCTCCAGTATGGAGAAATCACCATCTAGTATGCCTGCATCTATCATGCTCTCTCCCTTTACTTTTAACATAAATAATTTTTTATCATTTTTAATATAATCCATGGGAACAGGGAAAAAATCTTCTATATTTTCAGTGGCTAAAATAGGCGTGCCAGCAGCTATATCTCCTATGATAGGTATATCTATCATTTCTTTTTGAGGAATTGATTTTTCTACGATTTCTATAGTCCTAGATTTAATTCCGTCCCTCTTTATAAAGCCTCTTTTTTCCAATTTTTCAAGATGGTTGTGAACAGTGGAAGTAGACCTTAAGCCAACAGCTGCACATATTTCTCTAACAGAAGGAGGGTACCCTTTTTCTCTAATCTGAGATTTTATAAATTCGTATATCTGAAGCTGTCTATTATTACTAGAATTTTTCATAAAAAACACTCCTATACTTTATTTATTAGAAGTCTATCAAATTCATTACAAAGTGTAAAGTTAGACAATAGAATCACTTGATGTGAATTATATCATAGAAGTTGACAAATATCAAACTTATGTTCTATACTAATTTTGTTACATAATAGTTAGATAGTAAGAAGGAGATATTATGAAAAATTATTATTGTATACTTGATAAAAATAAACTGTGCGATAACTGTGGTGAATGTGATGTATGTGATTTGGATCCAAATAAAAAATGTGATAATTGTGGAAAATGTCTTGAAATGGAAGGATATGATATGAAAGCCATAAAAATTGATGGTATTATAGACGATAAAAATGAATCCAGAGAATATGAGAGAGAGGAGAAGAATTATTACTCAGATGATTTTCATTCTCATTATTCCAAAGAGGATCCCAGTACTGAATTTATAGAAGATGTAGACGGATTGAAAGAGGCCTTAGAAAATAAGGAGATTTTTGATAAAGTTGCATATGAAGAATATCCTGGGCTTATAAGAGTTCAAAAAAAGCATAAAAATAGCAAGTAGTGTTTTATATCCAAATTGAGACCGGAAGAAAATTCCGGTCTTTTGCTATTTTTCTTCACTTAAAGGGTTTGATTTTACTGCTTCTCTGAGTTTTTCGTCATCCACATGGGTGTAGATCTGAGTAGTGGATATATTTTCGTGGCCCAATATTTTTTGAAGGCTTCTTATATCTACATTGCCGTATTTGTACATGAGGGTAGCCGCAGTATGTCTCAATTTATGGGGGGTATACTTTTCACTATCTAGGCCGGCATTTTTCAAATATTTTTTTAACATTAACTCTACAGTTCTTTTGTTTATTCTGTTGTAATTCCTGCTTATGAAAAGAGCATCTTTATTTTTTATCTTATTATAATATTTATTTCTTTCTTTAACATAGATATCAAGAGCTTCCATGCAGGCCCTGTTTAGATATATAGTCCTCTCTTTATTTCCCTTTCCAACTACAGTCAAGGTGTCATCTTTAATATTTGAAATATTTATACCGCATAATTCAGATAATCTCATCCCGCAATTTAAAAAGAAAGTTATTATACAATAATCTCTTTTTTTGAACTTTCCATCTACAGCTCTTAATAAAGCTCTGCTTTCGCCTAAGCTCAAATAAATTGGATTTCTTTTGCTTATTTTAGGTGATTCCAATTCCAGAGCAGGGTTTTCATCTATTATCTTGGCCTTATTGCAGAGATATTTAAAGAAGGATTTTAGAGCTGCTACTTTTCTGGCCCTGGTATAACTTCCGTTATTTCTATAATTCTCGGTAAAGGATATAAACGCAAACAGATCACTTAAATCTATCTGTCTTATAAAATTTTCATCTATATCGTTTATTTTTATTTTTTTAAATTCATAGTTTCCTTTAATGAGACCTTTGTAAAGTTTTAAGAATCTAAAAAACATGGTAAGATCCACTTTATAGCCATTTAATGTATTTTTTGATTTTCCCCTAATGGTTCCAAGATAGTTTAAGAAGTCATTTAGACATTTGGGAAGCCTGGGATTGTAAACATGTTTTAGGTTATACTGCATAAAGTCTTCTCCTTTCCAAAAATAACTTTAACTTCGCTAAATGATTATTTAGCGAAGTTAAGTATTCTATAAAAGCTGTTCAAAATCCTTCTTTTATTGTACTAAATTTATAATTTTTTTATCCAAATAAGCAAAACACATGTTAATTTAAGAATTACTTGATAACAAATTTTTCACACAATATGAATTAAAGCTTGTTTTGCAAATATATTGTGCTAATTTGTAAAAAACTGCTTATCAATAAAGTTATAAATGAATTTTTATTTCTTAAATAATTCATTTTAAGTTAAATGAACTTATTAACATATTGTGGAAATAAAGTGGACATTTATAAAATTGAAATATTTCCACAATATGGTGATAAATGTGTGGATTCATTTTTCCCCTATTTTTTCCTATTTTCTTGTGAGAAGCGTACAAACTTAGGAATTTAAAAAGAATGGATTTATTTGTAGAATAAGAGAATAAAAAATGCTTTAATGTATAAATTCTAAAGTTATATGTTTTTAAAATTATTTTTTTTAACAGAATTTATATTTAGTGTTAATTCTTATATAC
>NZ_FXYI02000175.1:0-7172 GCF_900184915.1 Clostridium sp. HV4-5-A1G
ATATAATTTAATTATAAAGAGCTGCTGCACAATTAAATTTGTGCAGCAGCTTATTTTACACTTTAATATCAAAAATACTATTACAATTCTGAAATTACAGCATTGGTGAATTCATCAGTAGTTGAATTTCCTCCTAGATCAGGGGTTATATACTTTCCCTCTTTTAACACATTTTCCACTGCCCTTTCAATTCTATCCGCAGCTTCACTTTCATGTAAATATTTCAACATCATAACTGAAGACAATATTATAGCAGTAGGATTCGCCTTGTTCTGTCCTGCAATATCAGGAGCTGAACCATGGGCAGGCTCAAATACAGCTCGCTCTTCTCCCATGTTGGCCCCGGGAACTAGCCCCAGTCCCCCTACCAGTCCGGATGCCAGATCAGACAATATATCGCCATACAAGTTTGGCATTACAAGCACGTCATATTTTTCAGGATTCAACACCAGTTTCATGCTCATGGCATCTACTATCACATCATCAAATTCTATATCATCATATTCTTCAGCTACTTCTCTGGCAGTTCTTAAAAAAAGTCCATCTGACAATTTCATTATATTGGCCTTGTGAACTGCGGTTACTTTCCTTCTTCCATTATTAACCGCATATTCAAAAGCTGCTTTTACTATTTTTCTGCTGGCATTCTTGGATATTATCTTCACACTTTGTGCTGTCTCATCATTTACCATAAACTCTATTCCCGCATATAGATCCTCAGTATTTTCCCTGAATATAACCAAATCAACATTATCATACCTGGACTTTACCCCTTCATACGTTTTTATAGGCCTTATATTGGCATATAAATTCAAACTTTTTCTCAAGGTTACATTTACGCTTTTGAAACCTTTCCCCACTGGCGTGGTCACGGGACCCTTCAATGCCACTTTGTTTCTCTTTATACTGTCAATGACCTTCTCCGGAATAGGAGTGCCATATTTATCTATAAAAGCCGCTCCAGCTTCAGCTATATCCCAATCTATATCCACACCACTGGCATCTATAATTTTTGTTGCCGCTTCACTAACCTCTGGACCTATACCGTCGCCCGGAATAAGAGTTACTCTGTGTCTGTGCTTCATAAAATCAATTACCCCCTAATATGTCGAATTTTATAGACTATTCCTTTTCATCAAATTTATCAATCCACCATATTTTATCATATTTCTCTGCCTTTGGGTAACATCAAATAGCATATTATATTCTTTGTTCTTTGTCTTGTTTTTCACTATGATTGTATCACCGTCAATTTGTTTGAGCATATCTCCCATTTCAAGTTCATCCATTACATCTATCTCTTCATAATCCTTCACATTTTGAAAAACCAGAGGAAGTATTCCATTATTTATAAGATTCTGCCTGTGGATTCTAGCAAAAGACCTCGCAAATACTGCCTTTATTCCCAGGTAAAGAGGAGCCAATGCCGCATGTTCTCTGCTGGAACCCTGTCCATAATTTTCTCCCGCCACTATAAAACCCCCTGAATTTTTCTTTGCCTTTGCGGGAAATTCTTCATCGCAGGGTGTCAGACAGTAATCAGACAAGTATGGGATATTGGATCTATAGGGCAGCAATTTTGAATTAGAAGGCATTATATGATCTGTAGTTATATTGTCTCCTACTTTTGTAAGCACTTTTCCATTCAAAACATCTTTCAGTGGCTTTGCCACAGGAAATGGCTTTATATTAGGTCCTCTTACCACTCTGACATCTTCTCCGGCCCTGCTGGGATCAACTACCATATTGTCATCTATTAAAAATTTTGCAGGCATTTCAACTTTAAAAGGCGTCCCCATCTGTCTTGGATCCGTAATATAACCTGTCAATGCAGAAACAGCTGCAATTTCCGGACTTACCAGATATACTTTTGCGGACTTAGTACCTGATCTTCCCTCAAAATTTCTGTTAAAAGTTCTGAGAGATACAGCACCAGTAGAAGGTGATTGCCCCATTCCTATACAGGGTCCGCAGGCACTCTCCAACACTCTTGCACCTGCCTCTATCATATAGGACAATGCTCCATTTTGGGACAGCATGGTCAGAACCTGTCTTGAACCCGGAGATATGGTAAGAGAAACATCTTCACTTACTGTATTTCCCTTTAATATATGTGCCACTTTCATCATATCCACATAAGATGAATTGGTACAACTCCCTATACATACTTGATTTACTTTAACATCTTCCAATTCTGAAACAGCAACCACTTTGTCCGGACTATGCGGACATGCTACCATAGGTTCCAGGGATGATAAATCTATTTCCATCTCCTCATCATAGCTTGCATCTGCATCCGGTTCAATAAAAGAAAAATCTTTTTCTCTCCCCTGAGCTCTTAAAAATTCACGAACTACATTATCACTGGGAAATATTGATGTAGTGGCACCAAGTTCTGCTCCCATATTGGTTATGGTTGCCCTTTCAGGAACAGACAGTGTCTTTGCTCCCTCTCCAACATACTCAAATATCTTTCCAATTCCACCTTTAACACTGAGCCTTTTTAACATCTCCAAAATTATATCCTTGGCTGTAATCCATGCTCCCAATCTGCCTTTTAAATTAACTTTGACTATCTTAGGCATATTCAAATAATACTCTCCACCGCCCATGGCCACTGCTACATCAAGTCCGCCTGCTCCAATGGCAAGCATTCCTATCCCACCTGCTGTAGGAGTATGGCTGTCGGATCCCAAAAGAGTATCTCCCGGTACTCCAAACCTCTCCAGATTAACTTGATGACATATCCCATTTCCAGGCCTTGAAAAATATATACCATGCTTTTTTGCTACAGTTTGAATATAAGCATGATCATCTGCATTTTCAGGACCTGACTGTAACATGTTGTGATCTATATAGGCTATGGATTTCTTGGTTTTTACCCTATCTATTCCAAGTGCTTCAAACTGAAGATAGGCCATAGTGCCTGTAGAATCCTGGGTAAGAGTTCTATCTATTTTTATTGCAATCTCCTCTCCTGGTATCATTTCACCTTTAACGAGATGATTCTTTATTATCTTTTTTGCTGCGTTCAATCCCACATAAATCCCTCATTTCCGCAAATATTCTATTCGACTGATTAACTCGCTCTCTCTTCATTCTTTCTCATAACTTCCGGCATCAACTCTTTTACCAGCAGCTCAAGCTCATTGTTTCCTATCATGGTAGTTCTTCCCGACTTATATTGTTCATCTACCCATAATTTTATATCATTAATTCTCTCATCCTTCTTATCAACCCTATCGTCACCCTTCAATCTATAATAGGTATTGATCCAAGCTGCAATTCCTGCATGTCCTGAATATTGATTTACAGCTACAACAATTGGCTTTCCCAAAATTTTGTCCGTATCAAAAGCATTGTAGATCTCTTCATCTTTTAATATACCATCTGCGTGTATCCCCGCCCTGGTTTCATTAAATTCTTTACCGACAAATGGAGTTCTTGTAGGTATATCATATTTCATTTCTTTACTGAAATACTGCGCCAATTCCGTTATAATATGCAAATTCATATTTCCAGTATTGCCTTTTAATTGTGCATATTCAAATACCATGGCCTCCAGGGGACAATTTCCCGTTCTCTCGCCTATCCCCAGGAGAGACGTATTTACAGAAGATGCTCCATATAACCAGGCAGTTGTAGAATTATCTACTACACTATAAAAATCATTATGCCCATGCCATTCTATCATATCTGAAGGAACTCCACAGATAGTTCTAAGCCCATGAATAATTTTCTGGACACTTCTTGGGACAGTCACTCCATTGTAGGATACACCCAAACCAAGAGTATCACAGGCTCTTATTTTCACAGGAATATTGGCCTCTCTAGACAGTTCCATCAATTTAGTTACAAGAGGAACTACAAATCCATAGAAGTCAGCTCTAGTAATATCTTCCAGATGACATCTGGGGTAAATTCCATTATTCAACACCTCTCTAACTATGTCCAAATACATGTCCATAGCTTCCTGTCTTGTCATTTTGAGTTTTTTGAATATATGGTAATCTGAACACGACATAAGCATTCCAGTTTCTCTAATCCCCATCTGCTTCACCAACTTGAAATCTTTCTTATTGGCTCTTATCCAGGAAGTCACTTCAGGAAATTTATATCCTTTTTCAATGCAGGCTTCAGCTGCTTTCCTGTCCTTTTCTGTATATAAGAAAAATTCCGTCTGTTTAATTATACCAGAATTATTGTCCAATTGATGAAGATAATCAAAAATTTTTATTATCTGCTTACTTGTATAAGGGGGCATAGACTGCTGTCCATCCCTAAAAGTTGTATCTGTAATATATATTTTTTCTGGAATATCCATAGGAACTTGTACATTATCAAAAACTACTTTTGGGACTTCATCATAAGGAAACATATCTTTATAAAGATTAGGGCTGTTTACATTGTCCAATTTATAATTGGCTGAATTATTTTTCAATGAAATCATCTCCTTGGTTTAAAATATTGGATCTATAATTTTAAATGGATTTTTGAATTATTATTATTTACTCATTTCATATGTAACTTTTATTTTTATATGTATTTTAAATATCCATTTTAATAATTACAGTATATTAACTTGTTTAATAACAAATTATCTATATTGTAACACTTTTATTTTCCATTAGCAAATAGATATTTTTATTTTTGCTCTAATTGAATGATCTCATTTATTTTATGCAATTGTCCTATAAAATAGGATTTTTTATTGTACATATTGGACCTATGAATATTTCTGGCAAAATTAAATTAATTAAAACCATATTTTTTATTATTTTAGCCAATATTTGCACTAAAAGCTAAATTATTTATTCAATATATATGATAATTGGATATGATATAATAGATAGGTAATATTTACGAACTCATCAATAGAATTCTACAAGGAGGAATCGATTTATGTTAAAAACCATTTTATTTTATTTTATTTTTATTCTCTATATGATTGGTACTGTAACAAAAAAAATCAAATTGGAGGGAATAAAAAAAACAGGAGACAAAGAACAAGTTGAAAATTATATATATGTTGCTGTAAAAAATTGGGCAAATTTCATTTTAAATCTCGTAAATGCCAGAATTAAATTGGAAGGAAAAGAACATTTGCCGCAGGTTCCCTGCCTTTTTGTCGCCAATCATCAGGGGTTTTTTGATATACCAATAATAATCTCATCCCTCAATAGAACGGTTGGATTTATAGCTAAAAAAGAAATCACTAAAATTGGATTGCTTACTTATTGGATGCGGCAGATAAACTGTGTCTTCATGAACAGACAAAATATTCGGGAATCCATAAAATCCATAAATGAAGGTATTAAAATTTTGAAAAGCGGACACAGTATGGTGGTATTTCCAGAAGGTACCAGAAGCAAAGGACCTAAAATAGGTGAATTCAAAAAAGGCAGCTTAAAATTGGCTTTAAAATCCAAAGTGCCCATAGTTCCCATTGCCATAGATGGAAGCTATAGATTAAGAGAGGGTAATAAACACAGCATACTAAAACCTGCAGATGTGAAAATGACCATATGTGAACCCATATATATCGATAATATGTCAAAGGAAGAGCTTTCAAACTTGTCAAATATTATAAAACAAAAAATATCCGAAAAAATATACCTTAAAGGCTAATACATTTTCCAAATAACTAAAGGAGCTGTTACAATAGTGAATTTCATAAAAAAACATTTAAACATGATAAGTGTATTCCTGGCAGTACTTTTTCTACTCTCTGGGTGTACCAATAGTACCAGCAATGTATTGAATTCAAAAGTTAAATCATCTCAAATCATAGTACATTACATAGATGTAGGGCAAGGTGACAGCGAGCTTATTCAAGTAAACGGTAAAAACCTTCTAATAGATGCAGGCCCAAATGACAGTAAAGATAAACTAATGTCCTATTTAAGGAAACAAGGTATAAAAAAATTGGATTATGTAATTGCAACTCATCCAGATGAGGATCACATAGGTGGCATGAGTTCAATAATAAGAAAATATGACATATATAAATTCTATGCTCCCAAAAAAACAGCTAACACCATAACCTTTGAGAGCATGATAACTGCATTAAGAAATAAGAATATGAAAATAAACGTTCCAATTCCACGTGCCACTGAATTGAATTTAGGTAAAAAAACCACAGCTGAAATAATAGCTCCAAACAGCACTATGTATGAAGACACCAACAACTATTCCATAGTTTTAAAAATCACCTACGGAAATACTAAATTTTTATTTACAGGCGATGCTGAAAATAAGAGTGAAGACGAAATGATAGATAAAAATTATGATCTCTCGGCAGATGTGCTAAAAGTTGGACATCATGGAAGTTCAACTTCCACTTCAGAAAAATTTTTAGATAAAGTCAACCCTAAAATAGCTATAATAAGCTGTGGCAAAAACAACAAGTATGGTCATCCTACTAAAAATACAATAAATAAACTTAAAAGAAAAAACATACAGATATACAGAACTGACGTAGATGGAACTGTGCTGCTTATAAGCGATGGCAACAAGATAAGTAAAGAATAATTTATGTAAGAAAGTATTATTCGATTTCATTAACGATGCACGTTAATGAAGAGCTTCAACCCTTGTCGGAAATCAGTCCTATTAATTAAGTACTGTTACATAATAAAAAGCAGACCAAAATTTATTTGGTCTGCATAATTAACATTTTAAAAAATAAAATGGCTCCGTGGAGAGGGCTCGAACCTCCAACCCTTCGGTTAACAGCCGAATGCTCAACCATTGAGCTACCACGGAACAGCTTTATCTGGCGACGACCTGCTCTCCCACAGGGCCTCCCCTGCAGTACCATGGGCACTGTGAAGCTTAACCTTCCTGTTCGAAATGGTAAGGGGTGTTGCCTTCACGTTATTGCCACCAGATATTTTTACCGAAAATTACTACTAACTTCGCATTCCTTCGTCAAGTCTTTCGCTGCGGTGCTCACTTACATGAGTAAGCTCTGCTCCTCACTCGAGTCTTTCCTTGAACTGCTCGCTATTATCAATTTTCTTGACATATTACCTTATTATTACCAAAGGTATAAATCACTACTCCTCAGCTTCAGCTGAGTGAGTTTAGAGAACCCTGTTCTCTCAAAATTGCACAGTAAATATCTCTTCCATGTCTTCTTTTGGTCAAGCCCTCGACCTATTAGTATCAGT
>NZ_FXYI02000176.1:0-7092 GCF_900184915.1 Clostridium sp. HV4-5-A1G
AGCCACAGCCACATTATCTTTTTTGTCTACAATTAAGGAATTTATATTGTCATTCATAATCATTCCCCCTTAAAATTTAAATAATTATTGCTTATCCATCGCTTTTTTGCCTTCTTCAATAACTTTAATAATTTTATCTACATCATATACGCTTCCACTCCAGGTTCCACCGCTGACAGACTGAAGTGCCGCCCATAGTTTTGTATCATCTGGAAGATCTGGATCAGGCTCAAGATCTGGATTAGGTTCACGTGCTTCTAGTACTTTGGCTGCTTCTTCATAAGAAAGTTTTTTATCCTCAGTTCCAATAAAATTAATCGATCCCTCAAGCTTATTGGTGTCAACTATAATTTCAATAACATCTCCATCACGAAGCTTCCCAAGAGGGCCTCCTGCCAATGCCTCAGGACCTACATGACCAAAACAAGCACCTGTAGAAACACCGGAAAAACGTGCATCTGTGATCAAGGAAACATGTTTACCAAAAGACAGATGTTTTAAAGCAGATGTCAACTGATATGTCTCCTCCATACCTGTTCCCATCGGACCTCCACCCATGACAACCATTATATCTCCAGCCTTGATCTTTCCAACATCTTTAAGCGCTTTAATAGCTGATTTTTCAGAGGTGAAAACCTTAGCTTTTCCAGTGTGTCTAAATACTCCATCATCATCTATAACAGATGGATCAATAGCTGTTGATTTTACCACCGAACCTTGAGGAGCAATATTTCCCATAGGAAAAGTTACTGTTGATGTCAATCCCCTTTCTTTTGCCCTGCTTGGGCTCATTATAATTTCATCAGGATCAAATCCATCTACTTCAACCAAACGTTTTCTACACTGTACACGTCTTTCAGATTTTTCCCACCAATCAAGATTAGCTCCAAGTGTTTCCCCTGTAACGGTAAGAACGTCTTCATGCAAAAGTCCAAGTTTTCTTAAATGAAGCATAACTTCAGGAACTCCTCCTGCTAAAAATGCGCAAACTGTTGGGTAATTAACCGGTCCCATAGGAAGAACACTTACTAAACGGGGAACTTCCCTATTAACCCTTGCCCAGTCTTTTACAGTTGGAATTTTACAACCGGCAGCATGTGCAATTGCAGGCAGATGAAGGAGCAAGTTCGTCGATCCACCAAAAGCAGCATGAACCACCATGGCATTTTCAATAGCTTTATCTGTAACAATATCCCTGGTAGTTATTCCATTATCAGCCATATCCAAAACTGCCCTAGCTGACTGCTTAGCAATTTCTTCCCATATCGGCTGACCTGAAGGTGATAAAGCAGAGTGAGTCAACGCTATTCCCAATGCTTCGGCAATAACCTGTGAAGTACCAGCTGTTCCCAAGAACTGGCATCCACCGCCTGCAGAAGCACAAGCTTTGCATCCCAATCGGCAGGCATCCTCAAATGAAAGCTCATTGTTGGCAAATCTAACTCCAATAGTTTGAATAGTTCCTGCATCTTCCCCTTTTATAGGTTGAAGTGTTGCACCACCAGGAACAATGATAGCTGGCAAATCATGCATAGACACCAGCGCCATCATCATGGAAGGCAGTCCTTTATCACATGAAGCTACACCAATTATTGCACGTCGTGTCGGCAGTGAACGAATTAAACGTCGCAGTACTATTGCCGCATCATTACGATAAGGCAGAGAATCAAACATTCCTGTTGTACCCTGGCTGCGTCCGTCACATGGATCTGTTACGTATGCAGCATAAGGAACGCCTCCAAGTTTCTTGATCTCTTCAGATGCCGCTCTTACCTGCAATCCCAATTCAAAGTGACCTGTGTGTAATCCTAAAGCTATCGGAGTACCGTCATTATCACGAACACCACCTTGATTGCTGAGTATCAGCACGTCACCACCCAAGAGTTTAGATGGCTCCCATCCCATACCGGCACTTAAAGTCATTCCGAATACATTACCGCTAGGTAATTTTTTCAACAATTCCGGAGTAAGTGGAAGCGAACCCTTAGGCCCTTCTGCATGAGTGTGAATTTTATACAAAGCTGCTTTTTCTTCACCAAAAATTGATTTTAATGACACAATTAACCCTTCCTCTCTATAATTAAAATTATTTTGATAACTTAATTAACAAAACATATGGCTAAGTAGCAATTTTTATGAGATTATATGATCTACCTCTTCCATCAGTTCCTTAATTGCATTGGTTTGCTTTTCATCTGCCTGAAGAAAAGGAGTTTTACAGTAGTCTTTAATATCTAAACCTTTAAACATCATTGCTTTCTTTAGAATAGGAATAAAACACTGGCTTATCTCATATAATTCTGACATTTTATCAACACAATTTTGAATTTCAGCTATTTTAGCGATATTTTTATTATTAACCGATTTCACCCAATTTACAAAAATCTCTGGATAAAGATTTGAAAGTGCACTAATGCAACCGCTTCCACCTACAAGAATATTATGGACAAAATTTTCATCAAATCCTGAAAATACCTCAAATCCAGGAAATTCATTCTGTACGGTTTTGATCAGCTTTCTAGTATGTCCCATTTCTGATACCGTATCTTTATATCCGACAATATTGCCATGTTTTCTCAACAAATTAAGTGTAAATTCCGGTGATAGATCATATCCTGTTCTGTCAGGAAAATTATATAAATAAATATTACCCTTTACAGCTTTTGCGATTTCTCCATAGTAAAAATCCAAATTTGCATCCGTTAAACCAAAATAATACGGACTAACAACAATAACAGCATCCGCTCCAACACCAATAGCGTAATTGGAAAGTTCAATTGTATCTTCTATTGTCATACAGCCTGTACCAATAATAGTCTTTGTTCTCTTATTTACATAGGGAACAACAAGATCAATCAATTCTTTCCTCTGTTCAATAGACATTGCATAGAATTCACCTGTACTGCCCATAACAACTAAACCATCTATACCTGAGTCAATAAGATAGTCATAAACATTTTTATTTGCCTGGACATCTAAATTTCCCTCAGCATCAAATGCAGTAATTACAGGAGTTAAAAATTTAGCCTTTTTCACGTGTTATCTCTCCTTCAATAAAAATTTTAGATTAAATTCAAAGCTTATTTTGTAATAGCTATATCCTGCTGCTCGTATCGGCAATTTGACAATTGATAAAGCTAATTCTTCTTTATTTTGTTCGCATATACAAAACTAATTTGTTTATACGAATATCATAATTAATATTATCACAATTTTTTATGATGTCAAGATAATAATTCAGTATTTTTTGCAAAAATTAAAAAGAGCAGTCCTCTGCCCTTTTATCTGTCTTAAATATACGGGATTTCTAATTTTCGACTATATCTCAGGATAATACCCTGTTTTATCCAGATTTACTTATGAACCCTGAGAGCTGCTTGAGACAATCTGGTTGTAATACATATTATAATATACACCTTTTCTATCTATTAAATCCTTATGATTTCCAAGTTCCACTATTCTACCATCTTTTATAACCATTATGATATCAGAATACTTTATAGTGCTGAGCCTATGGGCAATAATAAAGCTAGTCCTATCCTCCATAAGTTTAAACATAGCTTTCTGTATCCCAATCTCCGTTCTAGTATCTATACTGCTGGTAGCTTCATCTAAAATAAGTATAGAAGGATTTGAAAGTACAGCCCTTGCTATGGATATTATCTGCCTTTCGCCCTGGCTTAAATTGCTTCCTCCCTCTTGAATCATAGTATTGTATCCTTCTGGAAGCTTTTCAATAAATTTATCTGCACCTACTGATTCCGCAACTTTTTTTACTTGAGAATAATCTGCATCCAGATTACCATATCTGATGTTCTCAAATATGGTGCCTGTAAAAAGATAGGTATCCTGAAGAACTATACCAAAGCATTTTCTAAGGCTGTCCCTGGTATAATCTCTGATGTCCACCCCATCAATAAAAATTCTCCCGCTGGATACGTCGTAGAACCTATTTAGCAGATTTACGATAGTGGTTTTACCTGCTCCTGTAGGCCCAACCAAAGCTACACTGGTACCTGGATTTATTTCAAGATTTATATTCTTCAATACCTCGACATCTTCCCTATATCTAAAACATACATTTTCAAAAACAATACGGCCTTTACAATCTTCAAGTATTTTCGCTCCAGATGTATCCTTTAATTCCTCTTCCTCATCCAATATTTCAAATACTCTTTCCGCACCTGCAACAGCTGACTGGAGGGTATTAAATATACTTGCTATACTATTTAGGGGTCTGGTAAATTGCCTTGAATAGCTTAAGAAGCTGGCTATAACTCCTACGGTTATAATATCCTTTACAGCTAAAATCCCACCAACTCCGGCTACTGCAGCAAATCCTATATTGTTTATGACATTCATAATTGGCATTAAAAACCCGGACAGTATTTGGGCCTTTAATCCCACTTTACACAACCTACGATTCATTAGATTAAATTTCTCTATGATTTTTTCTTCATGGTTAAAAGCTTTTATTACCTGAAGTCCTGATATGGATTCCTCTATATGACCATTCAATTTCCCAAGTTCTATCTGCTGAGTCTTAAATAATTTACTTGTATTCTTTGCTATACTCTTGGTAAGTAAAAACACCAGTGGAACTGTAATAAGGCTCACAAAAGTCATAATAGGGCTCAAAACAAGCATCATTACAAAAGATCCAAATACTGTCACCACTGATGACATGAGCTGGGTGGTAGACTGCGATATGGTAGAACTCACATTTTCTATATCATTGGTGAGCCTGCTCATTATCTCCCCATGGGTATTTCTGTCAAAAAAAGATATTGGAAGCTTCTGAAGCTTATTAAATAAATTTTCCCTGAGTCTTATTATTATTCTTTGGGCTGTTCCAGCTATAAGCCAGCTTTGAAAAAAAGTCAGCACTCCATCTAGTATATATGTGAATAAAAGCAGCATGACCATCATAAACAGCAGGCCGAAGTCCACTCTTACCTTCAATCCTGAGGACATGGCATCAATAGATTTCCCTATGAAATAAGGTCCTAAAAACGACACTATGGAATCCAGTATCACAAATATAAAAATTATAATTAGAAGTCTTCTTTCACTTCCAAAATATCTCCACAATCTGAACAAAGTCTTCCTAAAATTTTTAGGCTTTTCAACTGGCTTAATGCTGCCTTTACCTTTTACACCTCTCCTTGGTCCAAGAGGCATTCTGATACTGCTTTTGTCATATTTAAATTTTTTATCCATATATCATAACTTCTCCCTTCCAACCTGGGACAAAAATATATCTTTATATACCTGACAGTTCTTTATAAGTTCCTCATGTCTCCCAATACCTACCAGTTTTCCACTGTCCAAAACAATTATTTTATCTGCAGACATAACAGAAGATATTTTTTGCGCAATTATTATACAGGTAAGGTTATCCGAATATTTTTTTAATTTTTTTCTAATTTTTACTTCCGTAGATGCATCTACCGCACTAGTACAATCATCAAGTATGAGCACCTCAGGCTTTTTTATAAGTGCCCTGGCTATAGAGACCCTCTGTTTTTGTCCTCCTGAAAAATTTACTCCTCCCTGTCCAAGCTTTGTATCATATTTTTCTGGAAATTTTG
The DNA here is from genome assembly GCF_900184915.1 of Clostridium sp. HV4-5-A1G. Taxonomy (NCBI): domain Bacteria; kingdom Bacillati; phylum Bacillota; class Clostridia; order Eubacteriales; family Clostridiaceae; genus Clostridium; species Clostridium sp. HV4-5-A1G. Next base: position 5,592 of record NZ_FXYI02000176.1, read on the forward strand.
AAATAAATTCATCCACTTCCGCAGCTTGAGCAGCTTCCCTAACCTCTTCTAGAGAAGCATCTTCTTTTCCCCATCTTATATTCTCAAGCACACTTCCTGTAAACAATACAGTCTCTTGCGGCACAAGAGCTATTTTATTCCTCAATATCTTTTCATCTATATTTTTTATATCCACTCCACCAATTTTTATAATTCCAGAAGTAACGTCATAGAATCTGGGAATTAGGCTTACCAAAGTGCTCTTACCTGATCCTGTGGCTCCTATAATTCCCAGGGTCTCTCCTGGAATACAGGTAAAACTTATATTTTCAATAATCCGGTGGCCATTGGCATAAGCAAAACTTACATTTTCAAATTCTATTTTACCCGCTTTATCAATATTTAAAATAGAATTGTTGGAGCTAAAGCTGCTTCTTTCTTCAAACACCTTAGAGATCCTGCTGGCAGAGGCTTTAAATCTCACAAATGTATTAAAAACTGCAGATATGATCATAATTGAATACAATATCTGTGTCATATAATTTGTAAATGCAATTATCTGCCCCACCTTCATGGTGCCTCTGTTCACGTATATTCCCCCAATCCAGAGCACAGATACTATTCCCAAATTTATTACCAAATTTATGCCCGGGGAAAATATGGATACAACCCTCATTGCCCTGGTTGATAATGTCCCGAGCTCTTCATTGAAACCTTTAAATCTTTTATTTTCATAATCTGATCTGTTAAATGCCTTTACAACTCTTACTCCAGACAGGTATTCCCTCATTACTGAGTTTACCTTGTCTAAGGCCTGCTGGACTTTTATAAAATACGGATACCCAATATTCACATTTAAAAATATCAACACTGCTACAATAGATATTGCAGCAAAAATTACCACCGAAAGACGCAAATTCAGTCTGGATGCCATAATTATGCTTCCCACACATAGAATAGGTGCCTTCACAGCTATTCTCATAAGTCCATTCACAAAGTTCTGGATTTGAGTTACATCATTTGTAAGCCGTGTTATAAGAGAGCTTCTCTCAAATTTGTCAATGCTCTCAAAAGAGAATCCCTGAACTTTTTTAAATAAATCCTCCCTCAGATCTGCACTAAAATTCTGCGACACAGTTCCAGACAATATATTGCGTCCTGAAGCTCCCAAGGCTCCAATGGCAGTAATTCCAAGCATTATCAGACCGTTTCTGATTATATAATCCGCATCTCTATATGCTACACCTATATCCACTATATCAGACATTATTGTAGGCTGCATAAGATCGCATAACGCCTCTACCGTAAGGCATACTATCGCGAGGGAAAATCCTTTCCAATACTTATCTATATATTTTTTCATAAATTTCAAGTATATACACCCCTAAGAATTTATTTAATCAAAGATACGGGCGGTTTCTCGCCAGTTGACATTAAAATTAAAAACATATACACAAAATTATTATAAATCAAATCATAAATTATGTTATTATAATATTACTATACCATATAACACTGATAT
>NZ_FXYI02000177.1:0-6966 GCF_900184915.1 Clostridium sp. HV4-5-A1G
ATTATTAATTATATGGATATATATTTATATCCAGTAATAAGCAATACTTTAATTATGAAATGCAACTATGAAATTGATAAGAATGGTTACACGGAATATAAATTGTATAGTTGAGGAGGAATTTAATGATACAGTTGAAAAACATTAATGTAACATTTAAACAAAAGAATAAGAAATTTCATGCTGTTTCTGATGTTTCACTTAATATTAAGGATGGCGAAATATTTGGAATAATGGGTGCTAGTGGTGCAGGAAAAAGCACATTAATTCGTACAATTAATCTTTTACAAAAACCTACAAGTGGGGAAATAATAATAAATGATAAGAATATAACTATTTATAGAGGTGAAAGTCTAAGAAGATTAAGGCATAACATAGGGATGATTTTCCAAAATTTCAATTTGGCAGAAAGTAAAACAGTATTTGATAATATAGCTTTTCCACTTAAAATAGCAGGAAAATCTAAAGTTGAAATTAATAAGCGAGTTAGGGAACTTTTAGATCTTGTTGGATTGGCTTCTAAGTCAAAAGAGTATCCCTCAAAATTGAGCGGTGGTCAAAAGCAGAGAGTTGGTATTGCCAGAGCATTAGGAAATAATGCGAAAATGCTTCTTTGCGATGAGCCTACATCAGCTCTTGATATTGAGACAACAGCATCTATTTTAAACATTCTCAGAGAGATAAATGAAAAATTTAAAATTACTATTATAATAATAACCCATCAGTTAGAGGTTGTAAAAGCAATATGCAACAGAGTAGCGGTTATGAATCAGGGCCGTATAGTTGAAGAGGGATTAGTGTATAATGTGTTTACAAATCCTAAAAATGAATATACAAAAAAGCTGTTAAAGCATTCATCAAAATTCGAATTACCAGAATTACTTCTTAAAAGTATTAAAGGTCCAATTATTAAAATTAAATATATGGGAGAAACGGCAACAGAGCCTATATTATCTAATCTTTCAATTAAGTTTAATGTGACTTTTAATATATTACACGGCAAAATAGAGTATATTGGAGATTTACCCTTTGGAATATTATATTTAAACATAAAAGCAGATAAAGATATTTTTACAAAAGTGATTCAATATCTTAAGGACAATACTTATAGTGTAGAGGTGATTAATCATGCAACTACCTAGTGGTTTTAATGATGAATTGAGACAATCATTAAATGAAACTTTTTATATGATATCTGTATCATTGCTATTTGCAATTGTGTTAGGAACATTGATAGGGCTTTTGTTGTTTATAACTTCTAATAATTTATTCCCCAAAAATAAAATTATAAATAAAGTTGTAGGAACTATTGTAAATATAATAAGGTCAATACCTTTTATAATACTATTGGTACTTATCATACCTATAAGTGAAGCAATTGTTCATACAACCATAGGCCCTAAAGCTGTTATGGTACCACTTGCAGTAGCATTTACAGTATTTTTTGCACGACTTGCACAAACGTCTTTTAGTAGTGTTGATAATGGTGTTTTAGAAGCAGCAGTATCTTCTGGTGCAAAGTCCATAGATGTTATTATCCATATACTTATACCAGAAGCATTGCCTCAACTTATAAAATCAACAACTGTAACAATTATTTCACTTATTGGGTGTTCCGCTATGGCAGGTACCGTTGGTGGTGGTGGAATAGGTGATCTGGCTATACGTTATGGATATCAACGATATAATACAGCTGTAATGATAATTTGTGTTGTAATTTTGGTTATTATGGTACAAGCTTTACAAATGCTAGGAGACTTTTTGGCAGAAAAACTAAATAGGAAATAGTTAATAAAGGGGTGCATTTAGATGAAAATAACAAGTGTAGATATACTACAATTAAAAAGCGAAGATAATAGTTGGAGACCAATCAAGGAAACTGGTTGGAGACCAATAATTGTAAGAATAAATACTGATGAAGGCATTTACGGATATGGTGAAGTAGCTCTTGCTTATGGTAATGCTGCAGATGGTGGATTTGCACAGACAAAGGAATTTGCCAAATTAATCATTGGTGAAGACCCAATGAAAATTGAGGCTATTTGGGATAAATTATATAAAGATACTTTCTGGGGACAGGGAGGCGGCGGAATTGTATTCGCTGCTATAAGTGGAATAGATATAGCACTTTGGGATATTAAAGGAAAAGCGCTAGGTGTTCCAATTTATCAACTTCTTGGAGGAAAGATAAGAAATAATTTAAGGGCTTATGCTAGTCAAATCCAATTTGGATGGGATAAGGAAAGTTATTTATTTATAAAGCCAGAGGAATATGCTGAATCTGCAAAAAAGGCAGTGTCCGAAGGATATACTGCAATAAAGGTTGATCCATTTCAAGTATCACAGGATGGCTCTTTTAGCTATAGAAATTTTGGATTGATTACCTATGATAAATTGAAATTATATAGAGATAGACTTGTTGCAATAAGAGAGTCAGTTGGTCCTGGAATAGATATTATATTGGAGAATCATGCAGGTACGGATGTTAATTCTGCAATACAGTTTGCAAGAACAATAGAAGATTTAAATATATACTTTGATGAAGAGGTATGTTCTCCTCTTAATCCTTCATTAACTAAGAAAGTAAAGAATAAGGTGAACATTCCATTAGCAGGAGGAGAAAGAATATACAGTAGGTGGGGATACAGGCCGTTTTTTGAAAATGGTTCTCTGGATGTCATACAACCAGATTTAGGAAATTGTGGTGGAATTACAGAAGGTAAGAAAATATGTGATATGGCATATACTTATGATGTACTTGTACAATGTCATGTATGTGGGAGTCCAATAGCAACAGCAGCAGCCCTACAGCTAGAAGCAGTAATACCTAATTTTGTTATTCATGAACATAATACTGTATCTTTAAAAGATTATAATATAGATTTCTGTAAATATGATTACCAACCTGTAAATGGCTATTATGAAATACCAAATAAACCTGGATTAGGACAGGAACTTACAGAAAAAGCTATTGAGAATGCTTTTAAAATTACAATAAAATAGCTTTGGTTCAACTAATAGAATCTAATAATTATTAAAAAAAGTTATTACTTATTATGTAGCATAAATAATAGTAATTTACCAAAAATTAATTTGTGTTAATCCTCTGCCTTCACAGGCAGAGGAATTAGTTGGATTAGTTTATAAAATTTATAATCAGGTTATACAATAATGAAGAAAGGGATATTTATAATGAGCGAAAAAAAATATTGGGATAATAAAATAGAAACATTACCACAATCAGAGATTAAAAAACTTCAGGAAAAGAGATTAAAAGAAATATTGAATTTTGCTTATACAAATTCAGCGTATTATAAGAAATCTTTTAATACAGCAGATGTAAAGCCTTCAGATTTTAAAATACTTTCAGATATAAACAGATTTCCTTTTATAAACAAGCAAATAGAACGTAAACGCCAACTTAAGAAACCTATTTTAGGTGATATAGACGCTGTTAGTGAAAAAGATGTTGTATATGTGTCTGCGTCAAGTGGTTCAACGGGAATTCCCACATTAAGTCCTTTTACAAAACAGGATTTTGATGAATTTCAAAATATTGAAAGTAGGCTTTTTTATGCGGCAGGGGTAAGGAAAAGTGACAGATATGTGCATGCTCTTAACTTTTCACTTCATATTGGGGGTCCTGATGTGATAGGTGCTCAAAATCTAGGTGCATTATGTATATGGGCAGGTACAATACCATCAGAAAAACTTCTATTTATTTTAAAAGAATTTCAGCCAACTGTAATTTGGACTACTCCTGCTTATGCATGGTATTTAGGTGAAGCTGCAAAAAAACATGGAATTGACCCAGCTAAAGATCTTGCAGTAAATAAAATTATAGTTGGTGGAGAGCCTGGTGGCTCTATTAGAGAAACAAGGGAAGCAGTAGAAAAACTTTGGAATGCAAAATTTTATGATTTCTACGGGTTATCGGATTTATTTGGTGCTTTTGCAGGCATGTGTGAAGTTAGAAATGGACTTCATGTAGCAGAAGATTATGTACTAGTTGAAATTTTAGATCCTAAAACCAACAAGCCAGTGCCAGATGGAGGACAGGGAGAGATAGTACTTACTACTTTAAGAAAAAGGGCACGCCCTATGATTAGGTTTAGGACGGGAGATATTGGCACTATTAATCATACTCCTTGTATCTGCGGAAGAACTCATGCTAGAATAAATATAACTGGAAGAATAGATGATATGTTTATAGTTTCTGGAGTTAATGTATTTCCAAGTGATATAGAAGCTGTTGTGCGTGGAATTCCTGAAGTTACAGGAGAATATGTAATTCATGTGTTAAAAGAAAATTTTGCTACAAAATATAAAGTTGAAATAGAAAAAGTTGCAAATTCTGATAAAACTGATGAACAAGTAAAAACTAAGGTTTCAGATGCACTTAAAATAAGATTGGGAGTTAGACCAAAAGAGGTAATTGTATTAAGGGACGGGACAATACCACGGACTACACATAAAGCTAAAAGATTTATAGATGAGAGAAAATAGAAAAAATTGTATTCAAAAAAATAGTTGAATATTGTAAAAAACATGGACTTAAGTGTAATTGGATAGAATAAAAATTTATGTAAAATTAACTTGAAAGGAAGAAATAGGATGGACTATATTAATCTAGAAGTGAATAATTATATTGCAATAGTTACATATTGTCGTCCACCAATAAATGCTACAAATAGGGATGCATATATTGAAATTAGAGATACTTTTTATGATTTAGAGCGAAGAAATGATATAAAAGTTGTAATTTTAACTGGAGCAGGTAAAGTGTTTATGGCAGGAAATGACTTGGATGAATTTACAGAATTTATGGAAAGAGGAAAGGCCACAACATATTATGATATAATAAGAAATGCATATTTAGCAGTGAAAAATTGTAAATATCCTGTGATTGCTGCTGTTAATGGCTCAGCAGTAGGTGCAGGATTGGCATTTACAGGGTGTTGCGATATTGTTATTGCAACTGAAAATGCAAAATTTGCTCTTTCAGAAATAAAAGTTGGTATAATTGGTGCAGATGGATATGCTTCACTTATGGTTCCTGAAAAGGTACTTCGATATATGGCATTTTCAGGAACTGCAGTTACAGCACTACAAATTGCACAATATGGGGGTATTCATAGGGTTGTTTCAAAGGAAAATTTGATGAATGATGCAATAAAATTAGCAGAAGAAATTGCAGCTAATGCTAGAACAGCTCTTATACTCTGGAAAAAGTGCTTAAATATAAATTATGATCACAATTTACCTAAAAAGTTTGAAAATAATTTAAGAGCAACAGTAGATTATCAGGTGTATGATGATTTTAAAGAAGCATCACGTGCGTTTATTGAAAAAAGAATGCCTAAGTATAATAATAAATAATAATTGTTAAAGTAAATATTAGAAAAGAAGACTCAGAATTAAAGAAAATATACTGGAAGCAATATTTATTGGTAAGGAAATAAAGACCTTAGAGTTATGCTCAAGGCTAAAAATGAATATTTTGGAGATGATGCAATTTGAGCTTATATAATTTTAAATATGGGAATAGAAATATCGAAATAAATTTAGAAGGAAAAATAACTAGCATTCTTCCCAATAAAACAGAACATATTGAGAATATAAAAGCTAAAATCATTGAGTCAATTGAAAATCCCATAGGCTCGAAACCTCTCAGCGAGATAGTTAAACCTGGAGAAAAAGTTTTACTTGTAGTTTCGGACATTACAAGATTATGGATAAAGATTAATAAATTTTTGATTTATGTGGTAAATTATCTGAATTCACTAGGAATTAAAGATGAAGACATTTCAACCATTATAGCAGTTGGAACACACAGAGCTGACACAGAGGGTGAAAAAATATCTATTGTAGGAAAAGAACTATATAAGAGAATAAAAATATATAATCATGACAGCAAAAATGCTGATGAATTGGATTATATTGGAATATCCAGTTTTGGAACTCCCGAATATATAAATAAAAAAGTGGTGGATGCAGACCGAGTTATTCTTATAGGAGGCATTACATTTCACTTATTTGCAGGCTTCGGTGGAGGAGCTAAAAGCATAGTGCCCGGAGTTGCAGGCATTAAAACAATTCAACATAATCATAAATTGGTTTTTAATAATGGAGAAAATTCTGGATTAAATCTAGATGCGAGAGCAAATAAAATCAAGGGGAATCCCATGCGTGAAGATATTACGGAAATATGCAGGACAGTTTCTGTAGATTTCTTGATAAATGCAGTACTTGACACTAATGGAAACTTTGTGGAGTTTGTAGCTGGGGATTTTGAAAAAGCATGGATGAGGGGATGTAATACAATAAGAAAGCTATATGCAATAAAAGTCAAAGAAAAAGCAGATATTACCATTGCTTCGGCAGGAGGATATCCAAAGGACATAAATTTATACCAGTCCGTCAAAACTATTGGGAATAGTTTGTATGCAGGTGTGGAAGACAGTGTATTGATTGTAATTGCAGAGTGCAGAGAAGGCGTAGGCACAGATGAGTTTACAAAGTTGTTTAAATATAAAACTCTAAATGATATGGAAACCGCACTAAAAAAGGATTTTACAGTTCCAGGGTATGCAGCTTATAAAACTTTGTATTCATCAAAACATAGAAAAATATTCCTTGTATCTTCCCTTGAAGATGAAATAGTTCGTAAATTTGGATTTATTCCAGTTAAATCATTGAAAAATGCAGTTGAGCTTGCATATAAATTAAGTGTAGATAATCCAAGGATTGCTCTTATACCTTATGGGGGAGATACTCTTCCCGTATAGTTATAATTTTTTTATACTGATTTAAAATCTAAAAAATTACAGAAATAAATAAAAGACCTGATATGACCCCCATAAGTTAGACCTAAAAATCTAACTTATGGGAGGTCAGTTCATATTTTGTTGAGGGTCTTTTTTGTATTTATTTTTTAGTTTATTTAATAAATATTATGTATATAAG
>NZ_FXYI02000178.1:0-6915 GCF_900184915.1 Clostridium sp. HV4-5-A1G
TTACTATATAATTAAAAAATATATGTACATATCGAAAAAAGTATGGTAATATTGTATTGTAATTTTCAGATTATTAAATTATTATTTACTGTACTAAAGGAGGACAAAAAATGAAAAACAAAATCGGATTATGGGATTTAGTTTTTATGAATGTGTCGGCACTTTTTGGAATAAGGTGGATTGCCAAATCTACGGCATCTAGTTTCGGGCTGGGCTTAGGTGCAATCCCGGTGTGGGTGATTTTTACTTTTATTTTCTTTGTACCAATTGCCCTTATCTGTGCCGAGCTTGCGGCAACGTATCCGCGGGACGGCGGACTTTATGAATGGGTAAAAGAAGCCTATGGAGACAAGCAGGGTTTTATGGTATCCTGGTTGAATTGGACGGCAAAGATATTCTGGTATACTTCTTTTTTAACATTTTTAATGGTAAACGTATCCTATGCAATAGGACAACCTGCTCTGGCAGAAAATAAAATATTTGTAATGGCAGCGTCCCTGGTTATTTTCTGGATCTTATCGGTAATAAGTACAAAAGGTATGGCTTTTGGAAAGATATTTACGAATATTGGAGCACTGGGGTCAACTGTTCCTACAATACTGTTGATTGCCATGGCATTCATATCTGTTCTCATATTTGGACATAAACCTGCATCTGTTTACACAGTTCAGACAATGATGCCCAAAATGGACGTGAATTCATTTGCTGCTATTTCTTCTGTGATGTTTGCTCTTGCTGGCGCTGAAACTACAGCTAATTTTGTGACGGAAATGGATAATCCAAAGAAAAATTTCCCCAAAGCTATACTGATTGCTGCGGCTTTTGTGGCAGGCCTTTATGTCCTGGGTTCAATTGCAATAACCCTTGTTCTTCCTACAGATAAGATAACTGCTTCACAGGGCGTACTTGTAGCACTTTCACAGGTTGCAGCCAATCTTGGAATTGGAAGCTGGTTCATAAAGCTCGTTGCACTTGGAATATCCCTTTCAATTCTTGGAGCTATAATACTCTATATTGCTTCGCCAATAAAGATGCTTTTCGGAAGCGTCAATAAGGGGATATTTTCCAAATCATTTACTGAAGTCAATGAACACAACATACCCACAAAGGCGGTTTATTTGCAGGCAGTCATAGTGACAGTAATATTGCTTGCTACATCTCTGCTGCCTTCAGTCGATACTATATATAACGTACTTGTCACTATGACTGCGCTTACTGCGTTATTTCCCTATGTACTGCTGCTTACTTCATATATTAGACTCAGAAAGACAAGACCTAATGAAGAAAGACCTTATGAAATCTCTAAGAAAAACAGCATGGCAGTCAATATAGCATATGTAGTTCTAGTAGTGGTATCATTGGGTATTGTCCTATCGGCGACACCGGTTATGCCGAGCCTGAAGGAAAATGTAATATATGAAGTTGAAATGATAGGTGGGGCGCTGATTGTAATATTTAGCGGAATTGCCATCTGGAATAACTTTGTAAAAAGGACTGGATTTAAACAGGGTTAGTTTAATAGTGAAAGTTGAAATTTAATCTTCTATTGAATATAGAAAATTAAAAATAATAATTTAACCTAGGAGTGGATTTACAATGATACAAGAAAGACTTAAAAAAGTTTTAAAGCTCATGGAGGAAGAAAAATTACCTCAGATGATAATTTCAGATCCATCTGCTATATTCTACCTTACAGGAAAGTGGATTTTGCCTGGCGAGAGGATGTTGGTACTCTATGTAAACTTAAAGGGAAACAACAGATTATTTGTAAATGAATTGTTTCCTATAAGTGAAGATTTAGGAGTAGATATTATATACTATAATGATGTTCAGAAGCCTGTAGAAATTCTTTCAAAATATGTTGAAAAAGATAAACCTATGGGTATCGATAAAAATTGGGCTTCACATTTTTTGATCAAATTAATGGAATTGAAAGCTGGAAGTGCGTTTGTAAATGCTTCAGAAATTATTGACAGGGTGAGAATGTGTAAAGATGAAAAAGAAAAGGAATTGATGAGAAATTCTTCCAAGTTAAATGATATTGCTATAGACAGGATGATTAAGCTTATTCCAAAAAAGTATTCTGAAAAGAAAATGGGGAAAATACTTTCTGATATATGGGAAGAGCTGGGAGCAGAAGGTCATTCCTTTGATCCAATTGTAGGCTATGGCGCAAATGCAGCAGATCCACACCATGTAATGGATGATTCAACTGTAAAAGAAGGAGACAGTGTAGTCATTGATATTGGCTGTAAAAAAGATTCCTATTGTTCAGATATGACTAGAACTGTTTTCTATAAATATGCACCAGAACACAGTAGAGAAGTTTACAATATAGTTTTAGAGGCAAATAAGAGGGGAATAGAAAAAGCTAAAGCAGGAGTCAGGTTTTGCGATATAGATGCTGCAGCTAGAGATTATATAACAGAAAAAGGCTACGGAAAATATTTCACCCATAGATTAGGACATTCTATAGGAATAGAGGATCATGATTTCGGGGATGTTTCTTCAGCTAATACCGACGTGGTTCAGCCGGGACAGATTTTTTCCATTGAGCCTGGTATCTATATACCGGGAGAAGTGGGAGTGAGAATAGAGGATTTGGTAATTGCCAATGAAGATGGCTGTGAAGTATTAAATCATTATCCGAAAGATTTGATGATAGTAGAATAGTATTTTAAAGAATTTAATACAGTTAAGAAATTTTAGGGAAATTAAGCTGCTCTTATTGACATACAACTTAATTTCCCTTTTTAATGAAATCAACGTTTAAGTCTATGATGCCAGTTTTCAATTCCACCTAAATTGTAAATTTTTTTGAATCCCATTTTTTTTAGTATATGAGAGGCTTTTGCAGATTTTATACCACATTTGCAATACACTACAATGGAAGAATTCAAATCTGGTTTTATTTTTTTTATGGTATCTTTAAAATTCTCAATGGGGATATTTTTGCTACTGTCTATATGTCCTTTGTGGAATTCCCTATGGGTTCTAACGTCAATTAGAAGTGGAGGAAATTTGCTTTCAAGCATCTTTCTCAATTCTCTGCCGGATATTTTTCTTATATGTGACATTATGGCTATCCCTCTTTTTACATGTAAACTCCACCTGAACCTAAGGATCAGTCGATCTAGTAAGCCTAGCTATGGGACCTGTGGGGCTTATAATATTGGTTATTTTATTGTATGGGATTTCTATTTTGAAAAGCCCGTATACATAAGGTGTGTATTCGTAAATTTGATAATACAATACAAGATTTTCAGGAGTTAGATAATACTGTTGATCTTCTGTTATGCCTTTATATTCACTTATTAAATCAATATTATTTTCTTTAATATACTGTATTGCCAGATCGTTTAAAACTTTAGTATAATATACTTTAGGATTAAATAGATCACTAAACTCATATACCTGTCCTGTTTCAGTGTTAGCTGTTATAGAAGAGTATTTTGTATATCCGTGGGCAGCATGGTTTATATAAGTACCTATATTAAAAAGTATACTGAGAATATTTTTTTGATTTAGCGTTACTTCATAGTTTCCAAGTATATCATGAAAGTCGACAATTTCAGGAAGCAGAACTTGACTCCTAAAGAGTTTGCTTACTTCATCTGCAATAAGATTATTGATTTTTGTAAGGGATTCTATTTCTTTTTCATTTGATATTACTGGATAATTTATGCTAAAATTAATAGGTGATAATTTTTGCTCGCTTAATTTTACAGAATCGGTATCTGTATCATTTCTATAGAATTTTAAACAATTTTCGTCAATATTAAATGTATAATTGGAGTCATCAGGGTAATTAAAATAAAGCACTTTAAAATCTCCTCATGCTATTACTTTTCATAATATTTTATTCTGAATGCTCTTTTAATGTGTCAATTATTTTACTAAACCTAAAATAATATGCAATATAATCTATTGCAGTGGAGATTAAAAATGGGAAAAATCAGCTGTATAGAGTTAAGTTATTGATTATGGAGAAATAATATGAAAAATGTAAAAAGTATTATATTGAGAATACTGATAATTATTATAGGAAATGTCGTATATTCCATTGGAGTCAATATGTTTATCATACCCCATAAATTTTTAAGCGGTGGAGTATCGGGTGTTGCAATTATATTTCAATATTTAACGGGAATACCTTCAGGGTATTTTGTTATAGCAATAAACATTCCCATATTTATGGTAGGATTTAAAACCGTGGATAGGAGGTTTGGAATTTTTAGCTTTATAGGCATGGCAGCCATGTCTTTGTCTTTAATTTTTACCAGGACGGTGCACAATTTTTATTATCTGCCGGATCCACTTCTATCGGCATTGTGCAGTGGAATGCTTACGGGAGTTGGGGCTGGAATTGTATTCAAATGCAGAGCATCTCAAGGTGGCACAGATATAATAGCGGTGGCAGTAAAGAAGAAATATGGAATTTCCATAGGAAGAATTGGATTTGGGATCAATGCGGTGATAGTGTCAATAGGTATGATTATAGGGAATTTGCCTATTGCCCTATATACATTGATATCCATGTATATGTATTCTGTAGTAGTTGACAAGATGATTGAGGGATTTGATAAGGGAAAAATAATGTTCATAGTGACTAGTAATACTGAGGATGTAGAAAAAGCTATAGTAGAAAAACTTGGAAGGGGAGTTACTTACCTTTATGGCGAAGGAGCATATACTGGAACTCAAAAAAAGATCATATATTCCATAATGAATTCCAGACAAGTAGAAGAGGCCAAAAGATTTATCCATAATTTAGATGCTAACGCAGTTATGTCTATTATGGATGCAAGTGAAGTGAGAGGAAGGGGTTTTAAATCCAAAATTTTTTGAAAACAATATGGAATAAAAAGATAGCTTTCTATTTATATTTATAGAAAGGTATTCTGGATTTGATGTTAAAAAATAGTTTAAGTAATTTTGAATTTAATAGTGTGAGTTTTCTAAGGCTAAAATGGTTAAAAGCACTTAAAAATATTACTACTCCTCCCAATATTATTACGGAATTTAATATTCTATTTATAAGTGATTTGTTTTTCATTTTAAGTTTAGTTGTGAATTTACCTGCTGTAAAAACTAGCACAAACCACCAAACCATGCTCCCTGTAAATACACCTAGAATTAAAAAAGGTTTATTCATGGGGCTTATTTTTAAATTTGATAAATGCAGTCCTGTAAATATAACTATGAACGCAAAAATAGTAGTCGGATTTGCCAGAGATATTAAAAATGTAGAAGTAAATGCCCTGAATAATAAGTGATGATATGCTGAAGTATTTTTTTCATTAATTTCTTCTATGTTTTTATTTAAAACACTATTTTGCTTCTTATGTACGAAAGGATAAGCACCGAAACAAATTAATATGAGTCCTCCTAGAATACGAAGATATTCTTCGTGTAACACAATAAATCTTTCAATCAACATGAAACCCATGACAGCGAGATAGGCGTAAATACTATCTGTAAATGCTGATCCAAGTCCAGAAATTAAACCATATCTACGTCCAAAAGTCAGGGTATTTTTAAGACATAGAGCTCCGATGGGCCCTAAGGGCATACCTGTTATCAATCCTATAAGTATTCCTTTAAATAAATTTGTCAACATAAAATTTATCGCTTCCCATAATATATTTGAAATTAAAATATTTATATCATTATCCGCATGTTATTATTTTATTCTTAACCAACTATATCTTCAATGATTTTGTACAAGTTTTTTAAGATAAACAGTTGACAAATAGATTGAAGTGCCATATATTATAAATCAATAGAAATTGTTATATGTTAGCTGATTAGAAAAACTAAAGGCTAAGCTTTTAAGTATAGTAGTGGATGTATTATTTTACTATATTTTAAGAAGCTTGGCTTTTTTGAATGAACTTATTTAAAATTTACGAGGTGACAATTATGCTAAATTTTTCAAACAAAAGTTATCAGTTAAAATTTAATATTATAAATATGGCGAAGAAGTTACAGATGAACCTTATTGGATTTGCACCTGTGGAAAGATGGGAAAAATACGGCGAAACAGATCCAGAATATTATCCGCAAAACATATGGCCTGAAGTAAAAAGTGTAATTGTACTTGGCACGCAGATATATTTACCTATGCTTGAGACAACCCCTTCTGTTGTGTATTCTGAATTATATAATACAGCTAACAGGATTCTGGATGAAGCTGCCTATAAAATTTCAAATTATTTGAATGTACAAAAGAAACAGGCATTCTTTTTTCCAAGAGATTGTTATGGGGATATTTCTGTCCTCATAGAAAAACCAGCTGCAGCTTTTTCTCAAGTATTGGCGGGGAAATATGCAGGACTTGGGACAATTGGATATAATCATACTCTCATAACCAAGGAATTTGGTCCCAGGGTAAGGTTGGTATCTGTTTTAACAAATGCTCTGCTTCCACCTGATCCGGTTTTGAAAAAAGATCTGTGTATTAAATGTGAAATGTGTAGAAAATGCTGCCCTACATCTTCTTTTAAGACTACGGAAAATCTTATTGCAGATATGGATAAGAAAAAATGTGCAGCATATCATGCTGAGCTTAAAAGTGCATTTTGCTATCCCTGTGGAGTTTGCATAAAAGTTTGTCCCATAGGTGAAGATAGAAAAGTATATGGCTATGATGCGAAAAAATACTTAGGTGAAAGAGAGGTTCTGAAGAGAAATAAGAAGGACCCTGAATATGCAGGATGGGTGCACTGTAGAGAACATGGTTCTAAAACTGTTCAAAAATTATAATAAAGAGGAGGATGGATGTTTTCATAAATAAATCCATCTTTTTTTTAAAGAAAAATGGTATAATATATGTCTCTTATAAAAATCTCAGAGAAAAAGAGACCGTAATAGATATAGTATGACCTCTTCTGCATCAAAAAAAAAAGAGTCGGG
>NZ_FXYI02000179.1:0-6825 GCF_900184915.1 Clostridium sp. HV4-5-A1G
TGACAAAACATATAGACATATGTGGTATTATATGCTATATATATGTTATGAAACAAAATTAACAAATTGTTTCATTAAATATATGGAGGTAGTCAAAATGATTAAATCTTATAAATCTATCTTTAATAGCAATAATATTAATACTTTATTAAAAAATATAGGAGACCGCTTTAATTGTGATACAATATCAATACTTAATTTTAACATAGATAAAAATTTTGTTACATTGGATAAAATTTTAGACATTAAAAATAATCCTTTTAAAGCTCTGCCTAAATTGTCAAAAATAAATATAACTAATTTTGGCAAAAGCAAATTAAAACTATTATTTTACAATAAGGAGATAATTTTTGTAAAAAACAATTGTACAACAAATTTTCCCATTATTTTAGAAAATGCAGAAGAGGAATTACTTATACCTATAAAAAGTAAAAATAATTTAACAACATTCATATACATGTGTTCACTAGATACAAATGATAACCACATTAATATCGATTTTATTAATAATGACAATTTCAAATATCTTTTATACTCAATTATAAATACATATGAGATGTATTTTCTATCCCATGAAAAAAACGAGCTTATATTTGAACTTATTTATATAATGACTGAAATACTCAAAGAAAAAGAGCCTCTTATGGTTTTTCACCCATATAACGTAGCTGATATTTCAAAGAAAATAGCTATACAATTAAAATTAAACTATAGTTCAATAGATAAAATTTATCTCGCAGGATTACTGCATGACATGGGAAAATTATGTATAAATAAAAATATCTTAAATAAAACAGATAACCTCACGGAAAATGAATATATAATATTAAAAGAGCATAGTATATACGGCTACAATCTATTAAAAAATATATATTATGACATAGCGGTATATATTAAATACCATCATGAAAAAATAGATGGGACTGGATACCCTGATAACTTGAAAGGCGATGAAATTCCTTTAGAAAGTAAAATAATTTCTGTTGCAGATGCCATAGATGCAATGTATGCAGCCAGAAGTTACAATACTTCTAAAAGTTTAGACTCTTTAGTTACAGAGCTTCTCCATTCCGCTGATAAAAAGTTCGATAGTACAGTTGTAGATGCGGCAATAAAAGTAATAATAAAGTCTAAAAACAATAGCATATATAAATTAGATAATAAAGTCGAATGGAGTACTCTTACAATAAAAACCTCAAAAGCATCATACTCAATAGACGGAATTCTAAGAAAAACAGATTCAGAATATATATTTAAATCTAATGAATTTATTTTTTTAAATGATATAAACATTGCCGATATACAATGTATGCATTTATATATATGTAAAAATACAATCGATATTTATCAATATAAAATTGCTTTTAATTTCTTCAAAGAAAATACTTTACATATAAAAGAAATTCATCAAATTGAGTTTAACAACTACTTTAATCTATCATGGAATTTACAGGGAGAACTTATATTTTGTAAATTTCCTATTAGTAGTATTGCAATATTTAAACTTGGAGGTGATTCTCTAATGTTCTACTGTCATATTAATATAAAGGAATCTTTAACTAAACAATTTTTCAATATAAAAATTAATTTTGAGAATGATGACGAACTAATTGTTTCAGGTGCATTAATCCAGCTATTTAAATCAGGTTCAAACTATTATTATGAACTAAAATATGTAAATATACTTGAAACTGTAAGGGAAGAAATATTTTCAAGAATTTTTAAAAAACAAGCAGAACTGAATATCGGCTTTAAATGGTAATTAAAAATTCTAAAATAAATTAGAAAGGTGAGTTATGATGGATTGTTTCGATTTGCTTTTTAAAGATATATACAAAAACGCGGTAGTATTATTAAATAAATATAATACCAAATTTTTTTATGATAAAAGAGTATTCAATGAACTTGTACAAACTTTTGATAATGAAAAAATAGAATGGTTCTTATATAATTATTATAGAATAGATTAGTAATTACTAAGAATTTAATTTTTAGTAAAATTCTATCAAATATCGTACTCATTGAGAAGAGTGAGGCTGTGAAAAAAGAGAGTGTGAAGCTTTTTCTGTAAATTAGCTTTCTATGATAATTATTAAAGGCAGATATCAGTAAAATGAAATACTGCCTTATTTTTTAATATACAGTGTAAAAACATGTATTGCAGGCGTTTTTTTCGATGGTTCTATTTTTATTCAGGAAGTCTTCCCTCATACATTATGGACAGCTCACCATGTACCTTCCCCCAGTTTCTAAGGACTGATGTCCATTTTTTAGTGGCCTCAAAAGTTGCAAGATACAAGGCCTTAAGAAGTGCTGTATCACTTGGAAATACACTTCGCTGGCTGTTAAGCCTGCGATATGTACTATTAAGACTTTCTATGGCATTTGTAGTATAGATAACTTTCCTGACATCCGTTGAAAACTTGAATATAGGGCTTATGGCATTCCAGTTTTTTGACCAGCTGTTCATTGTTCCCGGATATTTATCCTGCCATTTTTCAGTTACTACTTCCATATTCCTATGGCCTATTTCTTCTGACAGGGCCTGATATATGGTCTTTAAGTCTGAGGCAAAGGCTTTTTTGTCTTTATATGACACATACTTCAATGTATTACGTATCTGATGTACAATACACCTCTGGTATTCTGTTTTTGGAAATGCCGTAGATATTGATTCCTTTATACCAGAAAGCCCGTCAGCACAGAGAATAAGTATGTCTTTTACACCCCTGTTCTTGAGTTCGTTTAGGACACTGAGCCAGTATTTACTGCTTTCATTTTCGCCAATCTGGATAGACAGAACTTCTTTCTTTCCTTCATCATTGATACCGAGAATGATATATGCGGCAAGTTTTCGTATTATACCATTATCTCTAACCGAAAAATGTACGGCATCTATAAAAGCAATTGGATATATGCTTGATAGCAGGCGCTGCTGCCACTGTTCAATTTCAGATAGTAAACGATCGGTGATGTTTGATATCATTCCTTCACTTGCCTCAAAGCCATAAATATCCTCAATAATTTCAGATATCTGCCTTGTTGTCATACCCTTGGCATACATGGAAATTATTTTGTCTTCAATAGTTGAAATATCTTTTTGACGTTTTTTTACTGTCTGTGGCTGAAAGGTACTCTGTCGGTCCTGGGGAACATTTATGTCCATTTCACCGTATTTACTTCGTATTTTCTTTGGCTTTATGCCGTTTCTACAGTTTGTTTCATCACAACGATCATATTTTTTGTATCCCAGGTGATCATCCATTTCTGCCTCCAGCATTTCCTGGAGAGTACCTCCAAGCAGGTCTTTCAATGCTTCCTGAACATCTTCTGCTGATTTGATATCGTACTCGTTGAGAAGATCCGAAATAATATTTTTCTTACCTTCAGTCATAAGAGTGGATATTTAATAATAAAGCTCACACCTTTTTCTCTATTTACTGCCTCAATAGTTCCATTATAAAAATCTATTATTTTTTTCGAGATAGCCAGGCCCAGTCCAAAATTACCTGTCTTATCTTTATACATATGATTGAATATCAATTTTATACTGTCCTCATCAATATGTTTTCCATCATCATATATTTCTACTACAGCAAAATCACCCTCTTTTTTCAACTTGATTTTTATAATGCTTTCGGCATACCTCAACGCATTGTCCAATATATTTTCTAGACACACCTTTATTTTTTCCTCATTTGCAAAGATAATGCTGCTGCTTGTCTCTAATTCCCATTTAATATCATCACTGACTACTTTAAACTTATCCACCATATCACTGACAACATCCCTCAAATCCATGCTTTTATTCTTTTCACTCTCAAGGTTATTCTCCAATGTATATTCCAACGTGTTGAGATAGAGTATCTGTTTTACCTTTTTCTCAAGTCCAATTGACTCATCCTTTATTATTTCTGCTGTTCTTTCAGGAGAATCTATATAAACACCATCTATAATTGCCTGGGCATGGCTCATAATAACCATGACTGTTGTTTTTAAACTGTGGGATATACTTTGGAGAAATATCTTCTCGTTTTCATCGGCATATTTTAGTTTCTTCTGCATGATATTCATTGACCTGGCAAGTTTGCCAATTTCATCATCACTGCTAATTTTAATAGGTTCAACCCAATTCTTGTCTGCTATTTCTTTTGTATAGTTTTCTAATTTTTTAAGGGGTTTTGATATATATACTGCAACAAATTTTGAAGTAAAAAAAGCTATGACAATAAATATAAATCCTATAACAATAGCATAGTATAAAAATCTATTATCTGTAAAATACGGCATATACGTTACTAAACATAATTTTTCCTTATGGCTGTTTTTTATTGGACTCATAATAATCAAATACTTTTTATTATTATGGTACGATTTAAATTCCTTTTCAATCTTTAAATGCTTCGTATAACTTACCATCCACTGTACATCTTTATTATTTTCAGGCCTTTCATTATCTCGAGGTTCTACAGTTTTTCTTTGATTTCCATTTTCTTTATATGTAGGAATAGCTTTATTCTTTCCGTTTTTAACTTCTTGACGCAAAGGTGGCATATTATTAGGAAGATTATTCAAATAGGTTATTTCATTTCTGTTATTTATATTAACTACAAAACTTTTAACCATTTTAAGATTTCTTAGTTTATCAAATCTAACGGGCTCCTTAAAATTATTACTTTTGAGTAACATTTCATGAACTACTTTCATATCTTTCATATGAATATTCTCATCAAACGTTTTAAAGTTAAATAGGTATAAAAGTGAAATGCACAATATTATGATAATACTGGTAGTTGTGAAAGTTATCCATATCCTCATCATCAATGATTTTATCTTAAATATCTTCATACATTATCAACTAGCTTATATCCATATCCATATACTGTTTCTATAG
Organism: Clostridium sp. HV4-5-A1G; assembly: GCF_900184915.1. NCBI lineage: Bacteria > Bacillati > Bacillota > Clostridia > Eubacteriales > Clostridiaceae > Clostridium > Clostridium sp. HV4-5-A1G. The sequence goes on from NZ_FXYI02000179.1 coordinate 4,895, forward strand.
TTAATTCGCTAACTTTTTTTCTGAGCCTTCTTATAGTATCATCCACTACCCTATCAGATCCAAAATAATCAATACCCCATACACTTGTTAAAATTTGCTCTCTGGATATTAGATTATTCTTATTTTCAGCAAGGTAATTTAACAATTCAAATTCTCTATTTGTAAGCTGAATATCTTGATTTTCAAATGAAACAGTTCTTTGATTTTTATTGATAAAGTAGCTCCCCACTTTTAAAATTATATCTTTTGGACTGTTATCTTTACTGATTACCACCCTATTTAGAAGCCTATTAGTTCTTATAACCAATTCTCTTGGTAAAAACGGTTTAGACAAATAATCATCACTTCCCAGCTCTAAGCCCACAACCCTGTCAAATTCTTCATTCCTTGCTGACATAAATATGACAGGAGTATTTTTATTGTTTGCCTTTATGCACTTAATAAGCTCATAACCACTTATATCTGGAAGCATTATATCCAATATCCAAAGATCCGGTGTATCAGGTACTTTTTCCTTTGCACAACTACCATTTGAAAAAGTAGTTACATCATATCCTTCATTTTTAAGATACTTTTGTAATAAAATTCTTAAGCTATTTTCATCCTCAACTAAATATATTCTTTTAGCCAATTTTATCACCTCAATCCAAACTAAAGTATTTTTGATAATGATGATAAATAGAAATTTATTATCAAATTTTTATTTACTTGATATTTTAATATCAAGTGGAAATCACAATTTTAATTAATCTATAAAAAGTTAGAGAAAAGCTATACTCTCTCCTCTCACTTTTTATAAACTAATTACTGATATAGATAAATCTATAAATAAAATACTTTCTATTTATAGATTTATCTGAAATTTTAATTATATACTAACTACTTGTCCTCTATTTTTCTGTAAATATTATTTTGTATCTATATCAACTTATTTGACATGCGCTTGCTTTGCAGGAGTTGATTTCACATTAGCAGCTGAACCATTAAAGATTCCTATCACTTTTGATTCCTGTGAACTGTTTATAATATGAGCTGCTACCAACCTGTCTAATCCAGTTTTAAAATCTCCCTGAGATTTAAACACATTCAATATTTTCGACTCCTGGTAATTATTTATAATTCTTGCTTTTACCAGTTTATCAAGTTGAGCTTTAAAATTTCCATAAGAGTATTTGGTTTTATAAACTATTCCTGATTTTGTATTAGCAGGCTTAGCCTGAACCGTCGTGGTAACTCCTGTACTTACCAATGGTGCTAAAACCATTATAGCTGAAATTAACCTATACTTCATTTTTAACATTTTCCTTACCTCCTAAATTTAATATTTATTTGTTTTGGATTTATTTCAATAATAACTATTAAATCTATGTCTAATATGTAGAAATTGTGTGATTTTTATGTGATATAGAACCTAACATAAATTTAACACTACTTTTTTGACATCTTACAGACATAATTTTTGCTTTAATTTACTTAGAGCTAAATTTTAGGTGGAAAAGATATATGTTAGAAATAAAATACAAACTAAGATCTATATTATCAGTATCTGTGCATATAACATTTTTTACCCATTATTATATAATTAATTTATTACGCCTTCATGTTATATCAATTAACAAACTATTTTTGTTGTAAACAATTACCACCAAATTATGAATAAAATTTAAACTAAATATAAGTTAAAAAGTCTCACATAAACTTAACAACATCTTGACATCTTATAAAGTTAATTACCCAATATAATTTCATTTAAAATAAGTTATTGAAGGAAAAAATCTAGGAGTATTTGTACATCAAAGTTTCTCAGGTGATGCTGAAGTCAGTAATTGAATTTTTATTATAATTGTTTACCCTTCATAAATTTAAGTTTAAAATAAAAACAGTCTGAGTTCTCTTTTATAATCATATATAATCTGTATATTATACACATA
>NZ_FXYI02000180.1:0-6780 GCF_900184915.1 Clostridium sp. HV4-5-A1G
CCTTCTTCTACCAGTATTTTCCTAAGTACTCCGCTTTCTTTTGCTTCTATTTCATTTGTAAGCTTATCCGTCTCAACTTCAAACAGAACTTCTCCCTTTTCAACTTTCTCCCCTTCACTTTTATGCCAGTCTACCAGGGTCCCCTCTGTCATGGTCAATCCAAGTTTAGGCATCACTTCAATACAACTCATTAAAAACCCTCCTAACATCTAAATAGCATATTGTCTTTTTCAACTAAAATTAGAACTGTAACATTTATTATCCATCTTTAAAGCTTTCATACCTTCAAAGGCTTTATAAGAACTTCTAACATAAGGTCCAGATGCAACAAATTTAAATCCTTTTTCAAGTGCTATCTTCTTATATTCCTCAAACTGCTCAGGAGCAACATATTCAAAAACAGGCAGATGGTTCTTAGATGGTCTAAGATACTGACCTATAGTGAATATATCGCATTTTGCCTTTAATAAATCATCCATCACTTTGATTACCTGAACTTTGGTTTCTCCCAGCCCAACCATTATGCCGCTTTTGGTGTATATATTTTTATCTAAAATTTTCACCTGTTTTAAAAGTTCAATAGATCTATTATAAATTGCCATGGGCCTGACTTTCTTATATAAAGATTCTACTGTTTCAATATTATGGTTGATAATATCCGGCTTTGCTTCAATTATTTTTTTTAAGGCACTCCAATTTCCCTCCAAATCCGGTATTAAAAGCTCAACAGTCGACTCTGGATTTTCTCTTCTAATTTCTCTTGTGATCTTAGCAAAATGCCCTGCTCCACCATCTTTTAAATCATCCCTGGTAACAGAAGTCACAACTATATGTCTAAGGTCTAATTTTTTACTTGCAGCTGCTATTCTCTCCGGCTCCTCATTATCCAAAGGTAACGGCTTTCCCTTAGCTACAGCACAAAATATACAATTTCTTGTGCAGACATCACCCATAGCCATAAAAGTAGCTGTAGCATGTTTGAAACATTGTCCTATATTAGGGCAATTTGCACTTTCACAGACCGTATGAAGCGAAAGTTCTTTTAACATATTTTCCATTTTATCTAATACAACTGCATCAGGTGCTTTCATTTTCAGCCATTGCGGCCTTGTACCCAAAATAATCACTTCTTTCTATACGACTCGTCTGCATACTAAGGAATAAATACCACTTTACTCGCTATGCCTTTTTTTGCAAGTTCAATACCATTTTCAAAATCTTCAAGAGCCATTTTATGAGTTATCACAGGTGATATATTGAGCCTTCCTGAAGCCAGGGCATTCTCAAGTGCATACCATGTAGAGAACATTTTCCTTCCATGAATGCCAAATATTGATGCTCCTTTAAAAATCACTTCGCTGCCAAGATCAAGGCTTATATTTTTTCCTGGAAGTCCAATAAGTGCATATTTGCCTCCCTTTCTGAGGAATTTGAATCCCTGCTCTATTGCTCCAACATTCCCTGAACATTCAATAATAGCATCTACTCCATAACCATTGGTACTGCTTTTAATTTTGTTTACGGTATCTTCTTCAGCTGAATTGATTATTGTAGTAGCTCCAATTTTTTTAGCGATTTCAAGTCTTGGAGAACTGATATCCAGTGAAATCACCTGGGAAGCTCCCATATATAAAGCTGAGGCAACCGCAAGCAGCCCTATGGATCCACATCCTATGACAGCTACGTTCTTACCAGCTACTTCACACTTTTGAACAGCTCTGAAAGAAGTTCCAAGAGGTTCAAAAACCGACCCAAATTCAAAAGAAATCTTTTTGGAAATCTTCACTGCACAAACTGCTGGAACAACCGCATATTCTGCAAAACATCCATTGGTATTGATACCAAACATTTTAAGATCATTACATATATGCTGCTCACCAATTTTACACTGCAGGCATTTTCCACAGGGAATATGGGTTTCAACGGAAACATGATCATTAATTTCAAGACCAGTAACTTCTTTTCCCACTTCTACTACTTCACCACAGCATTCATGTCCGGCAATTAACGGCAATTTGATCCCTGAATTCTGAGCCCACATATTCCAGTCTATGATGTGTAAATCCGTACCGCAAAGTGCCGCTGCTTTAACCTTTATTAAAACTTCATCTCTGGCAGGTACAGGCTTTTCCACTTCTCTCAATTCCAACCCCGAAGCCGGTAACATTTTCATCAATGCTTTCACAGTCTTCGCTCCCCCTTTTTTAATATAGTCACTCTCAATCAACAACAGAACATCACAGGCATTTAAAGTATATATAACTCTAATGCCTGTTCACCACAAACTTTGCTAATCCATCATTATGCCTTCATCTACATCTGAAATCTCTCCAGTAATAAATTCCGCCAGATCAGATGCCAAAAACATCACCATATTCGCAACACCTTCTGGTTTTCCAAATTTTCTGAGAGGTATTGTATTTAAAAAATTATTTCGTCTTTCTCCCTTAAATTCTTTTAGCATAGGTGTCTCTGTAGGTCCCGGACATACAGCATTTACATTTATACCATAGGGACCTCCTTCTCTTGCCAGCCCTTTTGTAAGTCCAATTACTCCAGCCTTTGATGCCGCATATATCGTATTTCCTAAAATCCCACCGCCACGTTTACCTGCTACAGAAGCAATATTTACAATTTTACCGCTTCTCCTTTTCTTCATTAATGGGAAAACTATCTTTGTAGTATTAAAGACGCTTTTCAAGTTTACACCCATAACCAGGTCATATTCGGATTCTGTCACATCTTCATAGGGTTTTGTATTGACAATACCTGCATTATTGACAAGTATGTCTATATACTCAAATTCCTTTAATATTTTGCCAAAGGTCTCTTTAACAGAAGAACTGTCCATTACATTTGTTTTATAAAATTTAGCAGTTCCCCCATCCTTTTTTATTTCATCTACAACTTTTTGGGTTTCTTCCTCTTTAATATCAAGGATTGAAACCTTTGCACCTTTACCTGCAAAACCTTTACATATAGCTTTACCTATTCCCTGACTTCCTCCTGTGACAACTACAACTTTATTCTCAAAATTCAAATCAAACACCTTCCTTATTAAATTCAAAAACTAGTTTATTGAGAAAATACTATAGCAACAGATTACTTAGATGTAGGTATACTATCTTTTGGCACAGTTTCATCAGCTGATACTTTGTGAAGAGTCAGTATAAATATACCAGCAAGAAGTAGTGAAACTGTCAAGTACATATAAGCACCATTATAAGAACCTGTACGAGTTTTTATAAATCCTACCAAATAAGGTCCAAACCAACCGCCTAAATTTCCCACTGAGTTAATTAAACTCGTAGCTCCAGCTGCTGCCGGTCCAGATAAAAAGGATGTAGGATAAGTCCACCAAACTCCCATACCAACATATACGCCAATAGCAGTGACACAAGTAAGTATAAAACTCAAAACAGGGTTGGTTATCATTATTCCCAGGCCCATTCCAGCAGCTCCTATAAACATGGGAATTGCCACATGCCATCTCTTTTCTCCAGTCTTAGAGGAGGAATTCCCATTGACTATGAAACCAATCAGAGCTATGGTCATAGGAATAATAATCAAAAAACTCACACTTGAATTGCTCAAACCTGATACTGACTTTAATACTGTAGGAAGCCAGAATCCAAATCCCCAGAAACCAGTAATCCACAAAAAGTATATAAGACACATTTTAATAACCTGTTTATCACCCATTGCCTGCCATAAAGTATATTTTCTTACTTTGTCCTTTTCACTTATTTCTTTTTTGGATTCCTCAGTAATTGATTTCTTTTCCTCTGCTGTCAGCCAATTTACATCCTCTGGATTATCTTTTAACCAGAAAATATATATAACTCCAACAATTATTGCCATAACACCTTCCAGTACAAATAGCATCTGCCATCCTCGAAGACTTAACCAGGACAATCCCAACAATACTCCTGCCAAGGGAGATCCAATTATATTGGAAACCAACAGAGAAGTGAGCATTATGGAAATGGCCTTGGGCCTATCCGTTTCATTAAACCATCGTGGAATAATAACAGAGTAGCAGACAGGATAAAAGCTTGCTTCTGCAGCACCTATCAGGAAACGAATAATATAAAATTGCATTGGTGTACGAATAACAGCCATAAGACTGGTAACCACACCCCAGGTAAGCATAATTCTCACAAGCCACTTGCTGGGACTGTGTTTTTCAGCAAATACAGTCCCCGGTACTTCAAATACAACATAACCAAAAAATAGAATTCCTGCACCCATTCCATAAACTTCGGCACTGAATCCAAGATCCTGGTTCATTGTCAAAGCAGCATAGGATATATTGAGCCGGTCAAGAAAAGCCAGCACGGAACCCATGAACAGCGGTAAAATAATATTTATATATTTTCTCCTCGTAAGGCTACCATTAACAGACATAATTTTATAACCCTCCTAATTTTGAATACATTCTCTCTTGTATTAACCCCAGTTGAATATATGCAATTTTTATTTATTCGGGAGGAGATATGGATAAAATACTTTAAACTCCTCCCAAAATATGTTTTTAGGCATCTTCAATTTCTTAAAACTGAAAATTAGCTAAACAAACATTCCTTTTATCCTGTTTACAACATCATCTGTCTTTGTCCTATATTCGTTTTCCAGCGTTGGCGAGAAAGGTATTGGTGTAAATGGTGCCCCAATTCTCACTACTGGTGCATCTAAATAGTCCATTGCCTCTTCAGCAACTATTGAAGATAATTCTGCACCAACTCCTCCCTGTTTTACGGCTTCATGAAGTACTGCAAATCTATTGGTCTTTTTAACGGAATTCAAGATTGTAGTTTTATCTATGGGAGATATAGTCATAAGATCTATAACCTCTGCATTTATCCCCTCTTTTTCCAAAATATCTGCTGCTTCAAGTGCCTGCTGCATCTTTATCGAATAAGAAACAATAGTCACATCTTTACCTTCCCTAACCACTTTAGCTTTTCCTATTTCATCTATATATTCCCCTTCAGGCACAGGTCCCTTTTGCGGATAAAGCATCTTATTTTCAAAATATATCACTGGATTATCATCCCTAAGGGCAGCTTTCAAAAGTCCCTTTGCATCAGCCGGATTCGATGGTATAACAACCTTAAGTCCAGGAATATGCATAAACCATGATTCAATACTTTGGGAGTGCTGTGCTGCACCTTGAATTGAAAGGCCGTCAGGTGCCCTTACTACTACTGGAAGCTTGCACTGACCTCCAAACATATATCTGACCTTTGCCATTTGATTAAAGAATTCATCCATTGCAACTCCCATAAAATCTGCAAAGTGCATATCGGCAACAGGTCTCATTCCCGCCAGAGCAGCCCCGATAGCTGCACCTATTATTGCCGTTTCTGAAATAGGAGTATCTTTTACTCTTTCACGTCCAAATTTCTGAGGAAGGCCTCTGAACTGCCCAAAAATTCCACCCTGTCTTGCTATATCCTCCCCCATGATAAATATGCTGTCATCTTTGGACATTTCCTCTTCCATCGCTTCACGTGTTGCTTCTGAAAACGTTATTTTTCTCATTTAAGTCATCCCCCTTTTTATACATATAGATCTTCATATAACTCCGATGGATCAGGGAATGGACTGTCTTTTGCATACTTTATAGCTTCTTCAAGACTCTTATCCGCAGCTGCCTTAATCTTGTCCATTTCCTCCCTGGTCATTAATTTTTTATCTAACACCTTTTCTTCAAAATTTTTAATGGGATCATTTTTGTCAAATTGCTCTTTAACTTCTTCTTTTGTCCTATACTTTTCCGGATCACCTACAAAATGTCCTTTGATTCTATAGGTTTTAGCTTCTATAAGCGTAGGTCCTTGCCCCTGCCTTGCCCTTTCAACAGCTTTTTTTGCCGCTTCATAAACTTTAAACACATCATTGCCGTCCACTATAACGCCGGGCATGTTGTACCCTACAGCTCTATCTGCTATATTTTCAACAGATGTAGTTGTCCTGTAAGGTGTAGTTGATGCCCACTGATTATTTTCACATACAAATATCACCGGCAATTTGAAAACGGATGCAAAATTTGCCGCTTCATGAAAAGTTCCCCTATTAGAGGCACCATCCCCAAAGAAAACCACAGACACATCTTTTCTCTTTTGATATTTAATCGCAAGAGCCGCGCCCACTGCTAAATTATAACCACCTCCAACAACACCGTTTGCTCCAAGCATTCCTACGTTAAAGTCCGCAATGTGCATTGAGCCCCCTTTCCCTCTGCAGAATCCCGTTTCACGTCCAAATATTTCGGCCATCATTCTATTGATGTCTGCTCCTTTAGCAATTGTATGCCCGTGCCCGCGGTGAGTACTCTCTATATAGTCTCTATCAGTTAAATTTGCACACACTCCTGTAGCTATTGCCTCTTCACCTATATACAGGTGAACAAAGCCCGGTATTTCTCCATTTAAAGACAAACTTTCAATATTCTTTTCAAAAGCTCTTATTTTAGTCATTGTCTTATAAAATTTGATTACTAATTGCTTATCAACTTCTGTCAAAACAATAATCCCTCCCTATGATTTTTATTTGATTACATGATGTTATTTTAGCATATATCATACCAATATCATGTAATTTAAAGTACTACATGAGACAATTCCAAGCCGCAGCCTATTTTTATGTTTAAAGTCATAAAAGTAACAGTGCTCAAAAATTTCACATTACATGCTGATTTTTTTAGCATTGCTAATTATTTTAACATTTTTATTATTACAAAAAGTAATAAAATAACACTTTATCTGAATATTATCC
>NZ_FXYI02000181.1:0-6763 GCF_900184915.1 Clostridium sp. HV4-5-A1G
ATATAATATTTTATTTTATTTTTCAAGTTTATTTTAAAATTTTTTTAGTATGTACCACATGGTTAATGACAGCTACAGTTAAAAATGCCAAACCTGCCGTACAGACCCCTTTCCAGCCATATAAGTTCCAGCTGTAGGTTCCCGCAAAAGATCCCAATGCACCACCCGTAAAATAAGCTACCATAAAAACTGTATTCAATCTATTTCTTGCCTCCGGAGAAAGACTATGTACTAGTGTTTGATTAGAAACTTGTCCTGATTGGGTACCTAAATCCAATAATATTAGTCCTAAAATCAATCCTGCTATTCTATTTCCAAATATAAAAAGCACTATAAATCCCATTACGGCAAAAAAAATAGAAACCCCTACAGCAAACTTAGCACTCTTTTTATCACTAAGTCTTCCTATTATAGGTGCTGCAATAACACCACTTATTCCCAACAGGGCAAATAATCCAGCAGCTTCACTTCCCATATTATAAATTGGGGACTCTAGGAAAAATATAAGAGTTGTCCAAAATATACTAAAAGCTCCAAACATCATAGCGCCACTTAAAGATGCCTCTCTAAGCAATGGTTCATTTTTAACTAAATCCTTTAGGGAAATCATTATATTTTTATAGGATTCTATTAATTTAGGCTCATTTTTTGGGAAAGATTTACTCACCACTACATATAAAACTATCATAAGAATAGAAGCAATATAATACACACTTCTCCAACCTAAAAGCGCCCCTAGAAATCCGCTTATAGTACGTGCCAATAAAATTCCTGCCAGAAGACCGCTTAAAACTGTTCCTAAAACTTTTCCTCTTTCTCTGGGAGCAGAAAGTTCTGCAGCAAAAGGAACAACAAGTTGTGGAATTACTGTTGTAAATCCAACTAAAAAACTAGATACAATGAGCCAATTCAAATTCTTTGAAGACGCAAATAAGATCAGTGATATAACTGAAGCCAACAATAATTTTAAAATCATATTTTTTCTTTCTAAAATATCCCCTAAAGGCATAATGAAGAACATCCCCATTCCATAACCTATTTGGGTTAAAGTAGATACAAGTCCTATATTTCTTACAGATACATTAAATTCTCTGGATAGTTCACCTAATAATGGCTGATTATAATATAGATTAGCTACCGTAGCTCCACAAATTATAGCCATAATCCGCACTAGATCGGGGTCTATGCTTTTACTAATTCCATTGTGATCTTGCATAAGAACTACCTCTTTCTTCTAAAGAATATACTTTTTGATTTTAAGCAATTTAATAATTTTATATTATTTTCAGTTACATGTCAATAAATTATAAATTTACAACATAAATTTTAAAATTTCTTTGATCATATGACAAATTTAATGTATAATAAGGTTGTTAGTTAATACTATATAGCTTCTTGTTAATATCATATTTTTGTGTTATACTAATAGAATTAATAAACACCGATATACAAAATCAGATATATCAATTATAAGTGTTTTATCTTTAGGAGGATAATAAATGAAAACAGGAACAGTAAAATGGTTTAATTCAGAAAAAGGATTCGGATTTATTGAAGTGCCAGGCGAAAATGATGTTTTTGTACACTTTACCGCAATTCAAAGTGATGAACCTAGAAAAAATCTTGAAGAAGGTCAAAAAGTTCAATTTGATGTTGAAGAAGGACCAAAGGGTCTTCAAGCTGCCAATGTTGTAAAATTATAATATAAATTTTACAATATAACAAAAAACATCTTAACATAAATGAATGTAATGTTTTGCCACCTTTCTATAGAGGGTGGTTTTTTATATTTAATTATAACTTGGAGTTAAACTCCAAGTTATAATTTCTCTAGAATTAGAGATCTAATCATTTGCCAAGTACTTTTCTTTTTAATTTAAGTCCAGTTTCCGTAATTGCAAGCCCACCAAGGGCTGTCTCTCTGAGTTCACAGGGAAGTTGTTTACCTACCTTATACATTGCCGAAACAGTATCATCAAAAGGAATCCTGCTGATTACACCTGCCATAACCATATCAGCAGTAGTCAATGCATTGACAGCTCCAGATGCGTTTCTCATTGCACAGGGTATTTCCACAAGACCCGCTACAGGATCACACACCAATCCAAGTATGTTCTTTATAACTATTGCACTGGCATTTAATGCCTGCTGTGGAGTACCTCCCATCATCTCAACTACACCTGCCGATGCCATAGCCGAAGCTGAACCACATTCTGCCTGGCATCCGCCCTCTGCTCCTGCCATAGTTGCATTTTTAGCTATTATTATTCCAATTCCAGTCGCTGTAAAAAGGCTTTGAATCAATTCATCTTCACTTTTATTCAATTTTTCTCCCGCTGTTATTATAGTTGCCGGTATTATTCCACAGGATCCCGCTGTAGGTGCAGCTACTATTTTCCCCATAGCAGCATTTATTTCCGAGCAGGAAAGAGCTCTTGCCATAGCTTTTACCATAAACGTTCCAGTTAATGTTTTTCCCTGGCTGCAGTATTCATTTAATTTATACGCATCTCCTCCTATAAGGCCACTTACCGATTTTACCTTATGCCGCACCCCGCACTCTGCTGCATCTTTCATCACCTGAAAACTTTTCTTCATATTTTTAAAAATATCTTCTTTGCTTTTTTCAGTAGATATCGCCTCTTGTTCAATTGTATATTCCCAAATCTTCATGTTTTTCTTCTGACATATATCTATCAGTTCTTTTCCCGTGTTAACCATGGATTATTCCTCCTCACTTATAGGATTTATAGCTCTAACCCTGTGTACATTAGGTATTTTGCTTATTTCATCAACTACATCATCTGAGACAAAATCATCTACTTCAAATACCATGGCTGCTTTAGCACCCTTTATATTTTCTCTGTATACCCTCATAAAAGCTATATTTATCTTATATTTATAAAGTACTGATGATACTTTGGCAACCATGCCTGGCACATCTACATGATTTATCAATATAGTAGGATAAACTCCTGTAAATTCTATTTTATCTCCATCAACTTCAGTTATAACAACATTGCCCCCACCTATAGACGAACCCATTATTTCCGAAACCTTGCCATCTTCTCTTGTTATTACAAATTTAACCGTATTGGGATGTACATCTCCTAAATCTGTTTCGATGAATTCAATTTCTATATTTTTTTCTTTCGCCAGCTGTATAGAATTTTTTAAATTTTGATCCCATGGATTCATGCCCAATATTCCAGCAACCAATGCTTTATCGGTACCATGTCCCTTATAAGTTTTTGCAAAGGAACCATGAAGAAAAAACTGTACTTTTCGAATTTTCCCACCTGCTATAGTACTTGCAATTTTCCCTAATCTTGCTGCCCCTGCGGTATGTGAACTCGATGGTCCTATCATTATAGGTCCCAATATATCAAAAACACTATATTCTCTCATTTTTTACATCGTCCCTCCAATTTTCACATGAAAATAGTCCAAATATAAAAACACTATTAATAGTGTTTTTATATTTGTCAATCCTATTTATTAATCTTCGTTATTTCTTGTGAATTTATTCTTTCTAGCCATATAAACAGGCAGCCCTATAAGCGTCACACCCAAGCCCAAACCTGCATTTAGAGGCTGGGTAAAAAGCGTATTAAATATTATATAGAGTCCTCCAAGTATTGCTATAATAGGAACTATGGGGTATCCAGGAACCTTATAAGGTCTTTCCATATCCGGTCTCTTTTTTCTGAGAACAAATACGGCAAAGAAAGTCATTACATAGAATATCCAAATTACAAATATGAGCAAGTCTGTCAACTGATCGAATTTACCTGAAAATATAAGTATTATGGATATGATTCCTAACAATATGCCGCTGTTTACAGGTACTTTGGAATTCGGAGTCAATTTTGCCAGCCATTTGCTTCCCGGTAACTTGTTTTCCACAGCCATGGCATAAGGTACTCTCATACCTGTAAGTACATATCCATTTATAGTGCCAAATACCGATATCAATATTCCTATAGTTATTATCTTCCCACCTGCTTGTCCAAATATTACATTTGCTACAGCTGCTGCCGGTGTCTTTGTTGCTGCTAGGGCACTTGCCGGCAGTACAAACAAATAAGCCACATTAATAAGTAAATAAACAGCCATTACCAATGACAATCCGCCTACAATAGCTATTGGCAAATCCCTTTTTGGATTTTTCATTTCTCCAGCTATAGCTCCTACATTTATCCATCCATCATAAGCAAACATCGTGGCTACAAGGGCAGATCCCAAACTTGTAGCTATAGGATGATTCTGAGCCACCATTGGCAGCAATCTCACTGTTCCTCCATTACCGTTTATAAGTCCTATTATTATAATTGCAATTAAAGGTATTAACTTACAGATAGTTGAAACTGTCTGTATGACTCCGCCAGTTTTAGATCCAAATAAATTCATGATTATTAAAAATACACTAACTATAATAGCTATTGGAACTATGGCTGAATCAGACATGCCTAATAGTGAAGCTGCCTGGGTTCCAAATATTATGGCAAGGGCAGCAACATTAGCTGGAAAATATATTATGGTCTGTGCCCATCCCAGCAAAAATGACCACATATCACCATATGTCTCCTCCAAATAAGCTATCATTCCTCCCGTTTTCGGTATTGCTGCAGAAACTTCAGCTGCAGTAAGACCACCTGCTATAGTTATTACACCTCCAAGTATCCAGGCTATTAATCCAAGTCCTGGTGCTCCGGTGGCAGTAAATACAGCTGTAGGCTTGAAAAATACTCCAGCTCCTATAACTATACCAATAACCAAAGCAAGAGCAGGTACTAAACCCAGATTCTTCTTTAATTCATCTTTGCCCATTTTTTTGATTTCCTCCCTGTCTTTTACACAAGTACAATTACTGATTCAGTTATTCTAAAAACATCAATTCATTTTATAACTATGAATCCCTATATCCACAAAACAGCGGATATTCAAACCTTATCTACAATGAATATAATAAATAATATATTAATGCTTTACAATACCTTTTCAATAATCAACCTGTATTTTCTAAAATTTTAAATTTATTATTTATTTTAAAAAGCATAATAAATTACAAAACAAAATGCTATAATGAAATTAATGACAGATTTAGTATCAAATTTATCTATATATGTCTTATAAAATTCAGTATAGCTGTTTAATATATAAAAACGTAAAGTTTAGCTATGTTAACAAGTTTTTATACAAAGTTATTATTTAAACGTTTTACTTTAAGTTTCGTTCGCGTATAAAATACATATTTGATATATTGTTTTTCATTTTTCATTTTCATCATATCACATTAATTTAATTTATACAACAAAATTCTTGAAAAAATAATCTTCTCGTACTATACAGTTACCGAAACAATTTAACGACGTATATTATTTAATTAACTGTTAAATTTAACTATTCAAAAAAATAAATTAGAATATTCATTATTCTAATTTATTTTAAGTTCACTTACCTGGTATCTTATTGATACACAGCAACTTTAAATCTTCCTTTATTTCTTCTCTTGTCTTACCTATACTGGAATCCACTACAGCTACTAATGCACCCTCCACCAATGCCGCATCTATTATTTCTACTTTAGATTGAATATCTTCATTTAGAAATTCAATGGCCATTTGAGTATTCATGTAAGCGCTGCCTAAATCAAATAATATTATTACTCCATCTTCTGAGTATACCTCCAATATAGCATTTTTTATTTTTTCCACATCTGTACCGAGCCTTCCATCTGATGTTCCACCTGCAGATACAACTCTGCCTCCAGGAGACATCTGCTCAACTAAGCTTTTTATTCCTTCAGCAATTTTGCTGCTGTGAGATACAATTACAATACCAACCATAAAAGTCACCTCTTTATCAATAGCAATTAGCTGCTAATTTTCTCACTTCTTCATAAATAACATTAAGCATAAGATAACTAGAAACGGCACCAGGATCTTGATGTCCTATACTTTTTTCCCCTAAATAACTTGCCCTTCCCTTTCTTGCTCTTATACTCTTAGTACTATTCACTCCTTTAAAGGCTTCATCTTTTGCATTTTTAAGTGCCTCTACAGTATTTAATTTTTGATTTAATGAATTCTCAAGGGAATTTACTGCTAATTCCATGGAATCTACCATAGTTTTATCTCCCATATTTGCCTTTCCCCTCACTTTAATCTCACTCAATGCATCTTTAAGCATAATAAGAAAATCATTCACATCAACAGCATTTTTTCCCTTTACTGATACTGCCGCTTTCATAAAAGCCGTACCATAAAGTGAACCCGAAGCTCCTCCAACCTTCGAAAGCAATGTCACACCAACAACTCTTAAAATATTGCCTATATCGCTTTCATCCTCTTCCTTTAACTTTTCTCTTACAGCTGTAAACCCCCTATCTAAATTTAAACCATGATCTCCGTCTCCTATATCTGCATCTAATTTAGTCAGATAGTCTTTATTCTCGCTTATAACTGCTGCTATAGAATTTATTATTTCTTTTACCTGCTTTCCATTTACACTCATAATACGTCTATCTCCCTACATATTTACATTACTTTAAACCTTTCCAACATATCCTGCATGAGCCGGTTCATGCCCACTTTCTCCCCCACTTACAAATACAACTTTACTCTTTTCTATACACTTATATATTACACCTATATCTTATCAAAATATAATATAGGTGTGAATATTCTATTATAAAAGCATGACTATTTTGGTACATTTACAATTACAAATACATAATATAAATAAATACAAAAGTATATTT
>NZ_FXYI02000182.1:0-6752 GCF_900184915.1 Clostridium sp. HV4-5-A1G
ATATAACTTATTATATAATATATATACAGCGAGTAGTTTTGATAACGTAAATCCGGTTGTCAATACTACTTGCTTTTTTTTGGACATTAACTGTACGAACTTAATAAAAAGGAGGAAGATCAATTCAATGAAAGATTCAAAAACATTAAAACCTAAAACACAAATTAATATAAAGGCAATGCTGGCAGTGTTGGCATTTAGTGGGTTCTTAGCAGTATTTAATGAAACCATATTAAATGTTGCATTAAACATTCTCATGGAGGAAATGAACGTCACAGCGGGAACAATACAATGGATAGTTACTGCATATATGATGATTGTAGCTGTTATGGTACCAGTTACAGCTTTTTTAATCCAATCATTCGAATTAAAAAAGTTGTATTTGGGAGCTATGGTAATACTTTTGATTGGGACAATATGTACAGCTTGTTCTAAGACTTTCCCAATATTACTTATTTCCAGAATGCTGCAAGCTTCGGGTACTGGAATGATGATTCCCATTATGATGAATACAATACTACTTATAACACCGCAGAAAAAACGCGGTTCAGCAATGGCTATAGGTGCCTGTGCAATTCAGCTTGGGCCGGCACTTGGACCGACAATTTCAGGATTTATATTACAATTTTTCAACTGGCATGTGTTATTTATAATGTTAATTCCACTTATAATACTAGCTATGATATTTGGACATATTTATTTAGTAAATGTATCGACTCTTACAAAACCAAAAATTGATATCACATCAATTATATTATCAACCATTGGGGTTGGAGGAATTATATACAGCTTAAGTAGTCTGGACAGTGGAAATACGAAGATAGTTGGTATAACATTTATTATTGGAATGATCACATTGATAGCATTTGGTAAACGCCAATTGTCCCTAAAAGAACCTATGTTGGAAATACGTACTTTTAAATTTCCTTTATTTTCAATTGGTGTAGCACTTGTCATGATTTCCATGATGACGATATTTACTATGAATGTAATGTTACCTATGTTTCTTCAAGGAGCACTTAAAACAACAACTTTTGTAGCTGCAATGATACTGCTTCCAGCAACACTTATCAATGGATTTGTGACACTTATAGGAGGTAAAATTTACGACAAATTAGGAGCAAAAATTTTAATACAGGTAGGATTTGCTATAATGCTTGTATCATTATTTATTTTGTCACGACTGACTCTTGATACATCTCTTGCAAAGATTACAATTATTTATATAGTAGTATGTATTGGAGTTGGCAGCACAT
Source organism: Clostridium sp. HV4-5-A1G (assembly GCF_900184915.1). Taxonomy (NCBI): domain Bacteria; kingdom Bacillati; phylum Bacillota; class Clostridia; order Eubacteriales; family Clostridiaceae; genus Clostridium; species Clostridium sp. HV4-5-A1G. Next base: position 1,257 of record NZ_FXYI02000182.1, read on the forward strand.
TATCACCATCTCAAACAAGCTCCCTTAATCAATTGCCGAGAGAATACTACCCACACGGAGTGGCTATATTAAATACACTTCAACAATTATCAGCAGCAATTGGCTCTTCATTATTTATAGGCATTATGTCGGCTTCACAGCAAAAAGCTTTAAATAACTTGGCTTCAGAACAAGCCGCTGTTACTGCTGGATTCAATACCGCAGTACTAGCTCTAACAGTGCTTGTTTTATTTGGTCTTTTTCTGTCATTTACTTTAAAATCGGAATAACAACAATATCTCCGGTTTATTTTAAATGCTGCTATAATTCTAGCAGCATTGTCAAAAAAATAATAGATAGGTTTTGTAAAAAGCTATCTATTATCTAAATTTCATCCATTTAGCTGCAGTTCTAAATGACCCCATATTTTTTTATAAGTACATATGCGACAACAGGCATAAGGATGTCAACAACAATGCTGGCAATTATAAGAAAAGAAACTCTTCCCACTATGTTCCACTTAATTATAGTCATTACAACAGCACCGATAGAAAATAAAGCCCAAATATAAAAGCCAAGTTTTTTTCTTAAAAATAGAAGTATAACTAAACCCGCTAACATGCCAATTTTAACTACAACAAATATGATATTTAAGGCTGTTGTTCCAATAGGATACAGTAACAATGCACCGGAAATAACCATAACAACGGACAACCATAACCATAACCACAACTTTTGAGTCATTGCACATTCATCCTTTCTTTAAAAATACATAATCTTTATAAACTTATGGAATTGCAGATATTTTTGTATTTCATACGTATAGTTTCTTTACTTATATTATACACCTAAAATATTCTTGAAAGTTCAAATTAAATTATTGTCAAACTAATCATATTAGTTTATAATAAATTTATTATAGTTTTATATAAAGGAGATTAATATGAGTGCAAAAAGAAGGTTAAATACAGAGACAATCCTAAATACCGCAGCAGAGTTGGTGGAAGAAAATGGACTTGAAAATGTTTCCTTACTACAGGTTGCGGAAAAATTGGGTGTAAAATCACCATCACTGTACAATCATTTTAGTGGATTTAAAGAACTCTCATTGGGCATTGCAAGGCTTGCTATCTCCAGACTCGGAGACACCATCCGCAGTGCAGCAGTTGGTCGGTCAAAGGGCGATGCGTTAATGACAATTGCTTTGGCATATCGTAAATTTGCAAGAGAAAATCCGGAACTTTACAAGGCAATTTTGAGATTTCCCGCTTACAATGATAGAAGTATTCAGGAAGCAGGTCATGCTGTTGTCCATATATTATACCAGGTCATGGAATCTTATCACTACAGTAAAGAAAAAACCATTCATTTTGTCCGCGGGTTCCGCAGTGCCCTTCACGGATTTGTCTCCCTAGAAGAGGTAGGGTTTTTTCAGAGCACCGAAGCCGATGTGGATAAAAGCTTCGAACAGCTTGTTTCATGTCTGATATCAACTTTAAATACAAGGGAGGATAATTAGCATGGTTCAATATATTGCCTTACCTATAGTTGGATTTGCAGTCGGTCTGCTTATTATTTCCCTTGGCGGCGGCGGTGGAGCTGTCTATGTGGGGATTCTCACTGCTTTCTTCAACATTCCTCCTGCCATTGCAGCCTCAACTTCGCTTGCAACTATAATTCCTACCACCGCGGTTGGGACCTTAAGCCACTGGAAGGCTGGAAATGTAAATTTACATTTAGGCCTTACCATGCTAATCGGAGGTGTAGTCGGTTCAATTATAGGTTCACTGTGTTCCGGACTGCTGCCACAGAACTTGTATAATAAACTGACCGGAATTATCTTGGTATTACTGGCCGTACAGATGCTTATTTCATTCACAAAAAGTAACCAAAAGAAAGATGATTCCCAAGATGTTAGTCAAACTAAGAGATCCAATATTATTAAAGCGGTTTGTTTTGGCCTGCTGGGGGGAATCATGTCCGGGCTTGTCGGTTTAAGCGGCGGCGGTCCAATTGTAGCAGGACTTATGATTTTAGGATGTCAGGTACTTGAAACAGTGGGGACTTCAGTACTCGTGTTACTTGGCATAGCTATTACTGGATTTATCACACATCTTGGATTGGGAAATATCGATTGGAAACTCGTAGGACTTTTAGCTGTGGGTACAGTATGTGGAGCTTTTGCAAGCCCGTTCCTTCTCAAGCGCATAGATAAGAAAAAATTAGAAAAGATTCTTCGACCAGCACTTTTCACCATGATCGTTGTAATGGGTGGAATGCTGATTTTTAAATAGACGCATATGCTCTGCTGGTATATAGTTCAGTTTTCATAATCATTTAAATTATAGGTATAGATTTAGTTTATAGATTTAGTTTTGTATAAATCTATACCTATCAATAACCTGTACTTATTTTAGACTACCAGACTCAAAACCATTACACCAATTAATCCCATTATTGAAATAATCGATGTCTGTACGCACCAAATTTTAAGTGTCTGAGGAAAAGTCAAACTAAAATATTCTTTAACCATCCAGAAAGACGCATCAGTAGGAGGATCACAGAACATAGAGCCACATCCAACAGCCAACACCATTAATTCTGGACTAACACCTGTTTGTGCGAGCAATGGCAATAAGATTCCAGCAGACATAAATAATGCTACTGTCGCAGAGCCAACTGTTACTCTTATAAGAGCTGTAATAACCCAGGCCAATACTAATGGTGATATAGGCAGTCCTACTACTAAGGTTGCTACATATTTTCCTACTCCACTGTCAACTATAACCTGTTTAAAGGCACCACCACCTCCAATAATGAGTAAAATCATTGCAATAGACTTGGCCGCTTCTACCGTACTATTCATTAACTCAGGCATCTTTTTACACACACGAAATCCAAAAGTATATAATGAAATAAAGAAAGCTATTAACAATGCCATATCTGTATTTCCAATAAAGGATAAAAACGTATGTGCATATGAATTTTCGGGAACAAAAAATTCAATTAATAATGATCCTGCTATAAGAATTACAGGTATAAGAGCTGTGGTAACACTTATTCCAAAACCAGGAAGTTCCTCTTCTTTAAATACTTTGGCAATAGCCAGGCCTTTTGGTATTTCAGATTTGTTGTTTTTAACCAATTTATAATATAATGGCCCGGAAACAATTAAGGCTGGTATTGCTATTATTATTCCATAAGCTAATGTCAACCCAATATTGGCTTTAAAAATTCCTGCTACAGCAACTGGACCAGGATGCGGCGGCAAAAAACAATGAGTCACCGATATGGCCGCCAACATTGGAATACCAACTTCTAATAATGGAATCTCAGCAGTTGCAGCTATGGTGAATATAATCGGAATAAGTACAACAAAACTAACTTCCCAAAATAGTGTTATACCAACAATAAATCCTGTCAATGCAACTGCCCAGGTAACATTTTTCCTACCAAACTTTTCAATTAAAGTCATCGAAATACGCTGAGCTCCTCCACCATCTGCCATAAGCCTGCCAAACATTGCTCCAAGGCCTAAAATTATTGCAAGATGTCCTAGTGTTCCTCCTACACCTAACTCAATTGAGCTAATGGTCTTCATTATTGGCAATCCTTCTGCCACACCTACTACCAAGCAGGTCAGCATAAGGGATAAAAATCCGTTGAGTTTAAATTTAACTAATAGTACAAAAAGAAATGCGATACCTACTGCCAAAATAATAAGAGGCATAATATAATTCACTCCTTCTTCCAAAATTGATCTCTAAATTATTTCAGTATCACCCTTAAGCCAGTAATATTACTCTATTACTAACTCAAGGTCATACTCAATTAACATACAAAATAATACAGATGATTTTTGCACCGTTTTCATTTAATATAGAATTCAGAAGCCTTCAGCTGATGAATTAAGCGTTTATTAAATTCTTTTTTAAGAGCTTCAATTTCCTCCGGCCTATAGTCATAAAAACCTGCTCCGGATTTAACTCCCAGTTTTCCAGCTTCAACTTTTTCACGTAAAATCGGATTTGCACAAGTTGAGTTGTCCATCACTTTTAACAAATTATCTCCTACAGTACACCAAATATCTAAACCGCCAAGATCAGCAACTTCCAATTGACCTGTTGTGGCATAACGAAATGCCGGACCAAATTTTAACGCTTTATCTATTTCAGCTGGTTCGGCAACTCCCTGTTCCATAAGTGAAAACACTTCCCTGGCAACTCCCTGTTGAATACGATTAGCAACAAGTCCTGGTACATCTTTTAAAATTTTAACTGTTTGTTTTTTTATGAATTTGTAGATCTCCTGTATTTCTTTGAAAATATCTTCTGGCATATTTCCAAAAAACGACAGCTCAATAATCGGCATCAAAAGTGCCGGATTATAAAAATGATCCACTAACATTCTCTTTTTCCTTTCATCACTTACAGCTGTCAGCATTTCACTTAATGATAAGCTGGAGGTGTTACTTCCAAAAACTGCATTTTTAGGTGCATATTTATCCAATTTAGAAAATATATCTCTCTTTATATCAATTTTTTCAGGTGCAGCTTCGATTATATAATCTCTATCCTCTACTGTTTTCTCCATATCATTAAAAAGTGTAACATTATCCAGCGACTTTACGATAGCTTCCTCACTAAATAGACCTCCTTCCACTAATTCTGACAAATCCTTATCCATTGTCTTTTTTACATTTTTTAATGTCTCCGAATTGGTATCAAACAAATTTACTGGATATCCATAAAGGGCAAAACATTCTGCAATACTGTGTCCCATCGTTCCTGCACCAATTACAGCTATTTTTTTTATCATTTTATATTTCCTCCTAGTTATTTTATACCTAATATTTCTCTTGCCTCTGCTGGCGTAGCCTCTTCTTTATTAGCTTCCTTAATTACTCTAACTGCTCTTTCTACAAATTCTACATTTGATTTGGCAATTTTCCCATAAGAATAATAAATATTATCTTCTAGTCCTACGCGAACATGTCCACCAAGTGCAATAGTTGCATAGAGAATTGGCAAATGTTGTTTCCCTATACCAAAAGCTGACCAGGTAGAACCTTTAGGAAGTAAATTCTTTAAATAGACAAGGTTTTCAACAGTTGCTATAGTTCCTCCAGCTGCTCCTAAAACTAACTGATAATGTGTTGGTACATCTAAAACTCCTTTTTTTACATAATACAACGTATTGTATATCATTCCTGCATCAAAAATTTCTACTTCTGGTTTAACATTATTGGTCTTCATACAATTACCCAACTTTTCTAGGAATGCCGGAGTATTATAAAACACTGAGTTATTCATCCAATTCATTGTACCTGCATCATAAGAGGCCATTTCAGGCTTTAATTCAACTAGATGTGCCATTCTAGTTTCATCCGTAGCATTTAAATCTCCAGAAGTTGTTAAGTTTATAACAACATCGCATTTACTTTTAATTACCTAAGTTTTGTACCAACGTAAAATAATATTTTTGATTTTAATGCCAGTAAATTTAAGCCAATAATTA
>NZ_FXYI02000183.1:0-6749 GCF_900184915.1 Clostridium sp. HV4-5-A1G
ACTTCTATCTTCGTCGGGAGCGTCAGATGTGTTTAAGAGACTTATATAATTTTTTTACTTGTTGAGAGAAAAATTATATGTTTAAGTATGTAAACGTTGTATAAATAGTAGGGTTTAAATGTTAATTGTAAAATTACTTACTGTTAATAAAATAACAATTGTAGAAAAATTGAGACAAATGTGATATTATGTTTCATGAGTGGTAGTACCATAGTACCATAGCATGTAGTACCACATGTTTTATATATTTTAGGGGGAGGGAATAATATTGAATGTTTACTTACTTTTTTTCATAGCACTAATACCAATAGTATGGCTTATGGTTTCATTAAGTGCTTTAAAAATGCCAGGTCATAAAACTTGTCCTTTTACATTGGTTGTAACTATACTGTTGGCAGTACTAGTATGGAAAATGCCAGTGTTAAATGCAGCCACTGCAACCTTAGAGGGGTTTGCTCTTGCCGCATGGCCTATTTTAATTGTAATAATAGCAGCTGTGTTCACCTATAATCTTACCGTTTACACCAAGAGTATGGATGTAATCAAGAAGATGATGACAGGTATAACAACAGATAAGAGAATACTGGTACTTATCCTGGCCTGGGCTTTTGGCGGATTTATGGAAGCTATAGCGGGATTTGGAACTGCAGTTGCCATACCTGCAAGTATACTGGCTGGCCTTGGATTTAACCCACTTTTTGCAGCTATTATATGTCTTATTGCAAATACAACTCCCACCGCTTTTGGAGCTATAGGAATTCCTGTAACAACTCTTGCAAAGGTTGCCAACATTGATGTAACGCAGCTCAGCTATGCAGTAGGTCTCCAATTGGCAATATTGATTGTAATCGTACCCGTTGTACTTGTAATGTTAACAGGTAAAAGCGTAAAGGCAATAAAGGGCTTTTGGGGAATATCCCTTGCATCCGGTATTTCTTTCGCAGTTCCAGAAGTATTGGCGGCAAAATACTTAGGTGCAGAACTTCCTGCAATACTAGGATCAGTAGTCTGTATGATAGTTACAATAGCTGTAGCTAAGATATTTTATAAGAATACTGCTGATGAAAAAGCTGAAAAGGTTTCCTTCAAACAAGGAGTATTGGCCTGGCTGCCTTTTATATTAGTCTTTATATTTGTAATATTGAGCAGTGCATTGTTCCCAACTATAAACAAGGCACTTTCTGCGGTGAAGACATCAGTACCTATTTATACTGGAGAGGGAGCGTCACCTTATGTATTTAATTGGATATCAACTCCAGGTACACTTATCATAATAGCGACTTTTATAGGAGGACTTATTCAAGGTGCTAAGTTTGGTGAAATAACAAAGGTTCTAGGCAACACCTTTAAACAAATGGCCAAATCATCTATTACTATAATTGCCATAGTAGCACTGGCAAAAGTAATGGGATACAGTGGAATGATAAAATCAATATCAGTTGTTTTAGTAGCAGCTACAGGAAGTTTTTACCCGCTGATTGCTCCTATAATAGGTGCACTTGGAACCTTCGTAACAGGGAGCGATACGTCGGCCAATGTATTGTTTGGAGGCCTTCAGGTAGAAGTCGCAAGATCTCTGCACCTGAATGAATTCTGGCTTGCTGCAGCAAACACGGGAGGAGCTACTGCAGGAAAGATGATATCACCTCAAAGTATAGCGGTTGCCACAGCAGCTACAGGACTTGCGGGACAAGAGGGAAAAATATTGAATGCCACTTTGAAGTTTTGTATAGTATACGTAATCATATTGGGCATTATTGCCTACTTTGCGGGACCTTTATTGGGATTTAGATAATTCTGATTTCACCTGATTTTACTAAATTCAAATATTAGAAAGGATGATTGATATGGCATTGATAAAGCTGCCTTATAACAAAAAAACTTTAGAAATTGAAATAGATGACAAGAATCTGTCGGCTGTACTTGAATCAAAGGCAGGGAAGTACAAGACGAAACTCACTGAATCTGAAATAGTTGAAAATGCACTCGATAACCCAATAGGATCTCCTAAACTAGAAGAGCTAGTTAAGGATAAAAAAAATATGGTCATTATAAGTAGTGATCATACAAGACCTGTTCCAAGCAAAATCATAATGCCCATACTTTTAAAAAGAATAAGAGCAGTCAACCCTAAAATCGACATAAAAATTCTAATTGCCACAGGTTTTCACAGACCTACAACAAAAGAGGAGCTTATAGGTAAGTTTGGTGAAGAGATAGTCCAAAATGAAAATATAATAGTACATGATTCCCGTGACAGCAGCAGTTTAGTTAAAATAGGAACATTACCCTCAGGAGGAGAACTTATAATAAACAAGGCAGCAGTGGAAACCGAACTTTTGATTGCAGAGGGTTTTATAGAATCACATTTCTTTGCAGGATTTTCAGGAGGCAGAAAAAGCATACTTCCCGGTATAGCTTCTACTAAAACAATTATGGCCAATCACTGTTCGGAGTTTATAGCAAGTCCTTATGCCAGAACAGGAAAGCTGAAAGGCAATCCAATTCATAAGGACATGCTTTACGCTGCTGAAAAGGCAAAATTGGCCTTTATAATAAATGTAGTTATAGATGGGAATAAAAAGATAATAAATGCATTCACAGGTCACAGTAAATTGGCTCATGAAGAAGGTTGTAAATTTGTACTTGAGTTGTCTAAAGTGAATGCAGTTGAATCAGATATTGCCATTTCTACAAATGGAGGTTATCCACTTGATCAAAATTTGTACCAATCAGTTAAGGGAATGACTGCAGCAGAGGCAACCTGCAGGAAAGGCGGAGTAATAATAATGGTAGCTGCCTGCAATGATGGGCACGGTGGTGAAGGCTTTTACAAGAGTTTGTCAGAAGTAAAATCACCTGAGGAATTTTTGGAAAAAGTTTCAAAGGTTTCAAGAGGAGAAACAGTACCTGATCAGTGGGAATCTCAGATACTTGCCAGAATACTCAGTAAATGTACTGTTATCATGGTTACCGATATGTGTGATCCTCAAATTATAAAGAATATGCACATGCAACATGCATATACTATTGAGGAAGCTCTCAATAAAGCTTATGAAATTGCTGGAAAAGATGCAAAAGTAGCTGTTATACCAGATGGAGTTGCTGTAATTGTAAGTTAAATAATAAAATGTTTTTAAATTTATATAAATTTTGGAGGTAATTTATAAATGGATATATTAGTATGTATAAAACAGGTACCTGGAACTTCTAAAGTTGAAGTAGATCCTGTAACTGGAGTATTGAAAAGAGAAGGTATAGATTCTAAGATGAATCCCTATGATCTATTTGCACTGGAAACTGCACTGAGACTCAGGGAAAAACATGGAGGAATAGTAAAGGTAATAAGCATGGGACCGCCTCAGGCTGCAGATGTAATAAAGGAAGCCTATATGATGGGTGCTGACGAAGGAGTGCTTCTGTCAGACAGAAAATTTGCAGGGGCTGATGTACTTGCAACTTCCTACACCATATCCCAGGGAATAAAGGCAATGGGTCATATAGACCTGATTCTCTGCGGCAAGCAGACTACAGATGGAGATACGGCTCAGGTAGGACCTGAAATGGCGGAGAATTTGGGAATACCTCATATAGCTAATGTACTAAGCATTGAAGAAGTAAAGAATGACTCAATGATAGTTAAAATGGATATGCCCAATACTGTGGAAATATCACAGATAAAATTTCCATGCCTTTTAACAGTGGAAAAAGATATCTTTCAGCCAAGGCTTCCATCTTACAAGAAAAAGGTGGCTACAAAAGACAGAGAAGTTAAGATCTTGAGTCTCAAAGATTTTGAAGATAAAAGTGAAAACAGGTACGGACTCAACGGTTCACCAACTCAAGTAGAAAGAATATTTCCACCTGAAGTAAACACAGATAAAGAGATGTGGAATGGAACTAGTGAAGAACTGGCGGATAGATTGACTGAAAAACTTAAAGAATTAAAATTTATATAGGTTATTAGGAGGAATGGAAAATGGGTAAATTGGTAATAAACAAAGAGAAGCTTACTCCTTCAATTATAAAGGAATTAGTTGATATATGTCCTTTTGGGGCAATGGAGAGCAAAGATGGAGGATTGGAAATAAATGCAGCTTGTAAGATGTGTAAGCTGTGTGTAAAAAAGGGACCAAAGGGAGTAGTAGAGTTTATAGAAGATAAAGTTGAAGAAATAGACAAAAGTCTCTGGAAGGGAATAGCTGTTTATGTGGATCATGTAGAGGGAAATATTCACCCTGTAACTTATGAACTCATAGGTAAAGCTAAAGAGTTGGCAGCTAAGATAAGTGATGATTATCCCGTATATGCTGTATTTGTAGGACATAATATAAAGGATAAAGCACAGGAAATACTTCATTATGGTGTAGATGACGTTTTTCTAAATAAAAAAAAAAAAATTAAAGATTTCATAATAGAGCCTTATACCGCAGCTATGGAGGATTTCATAAGTAAAGTTAAACCTTCAACTCTTCTTGTAGGAGCTACTACCGTTGGAAGATCACTGGCACCTAGAGTTGCAGCTAGATTCAAGACCGGACTTACTGCTGACTGTACAGTACTGGACATGAAAAAAAATACAGATCTCGTACAGATAAGACCTGCTTTTGGTGGCAATATAATGGCTCAGATATTAAATCCAAATCACAGACCTCAATTGGCTACCGTAAGATATAAAGTCATGAATGCACCGGAGAGATCAAAAGATATTTCAGGAAAAATAACTGTCCAGGAAATGGATAGGAAAAAATTTAAATCTGGAATAAAAGTACTTAAAGTAACTAAAAAAGAAGTTGAAAAAGAAATATCAGAAGCAGATATTATAGTTGCAGCAGGCAGGGCATTCAAAAATGAAAAGGATTTGGAAATGGTATATGAACTTGCAGATCTGCTTGGAGGACAAGTAGCTTGTACAAGGCCGCTTATAGAAGCAGGGTGGATAGATTCCAAGAGACAGATAGGACTAAGTGGGAGAACAGTTAAACCAAAACTCATAATAACTTGTGGTGTGTCTGGTTCAGTACAATTTGTAGCTGGTATGAATAATTCTGATTTAATTATTTCAATAAACAAGGATCCAAAAGCATCTATATTCAATGTAGCCCACTATGGTATCGTAGGGGACGTATATGAGGTTATACCAAAGCTCATAGAGAATATCAAAGCAAAAAAAGGTCTGTGCCAACCGGCGTAAATTGCAGATGAATTTCAAATTTTTAAGTTTAGTTTGGAGGAAAAAACATGGAAATGTGTGTTGAAAAATATAAAAAATTAAATAGTGATGATATAAAATTTCTGGTGGATTTACTTGGCAAAGACAGAGTTTTTACAGGAGAAAATATAAATGACGATTACAGTCATGATGAATTGGGTGGAGTCAGCAAATATCCCGACGCAATGGTAGAAGTTTTAAATGCAGAGGAAGTTTCAAAGATAATGTCCTATGCCTACAAAAACAATATACCGGTAGTAGCAAGAGGTTCAGGAACTGGCTTAGTTGGATCATCAGTGCCAATAGAAGGAGGCATAATGATAAACCTAACCAAGATGAACAATATAATTGAATTGGATGAAGAAAATCTCACTTTAACTCTTGAGCCAGGCGTGCTTCTCATGGATATAGCAAAATTTGTAGAAAGTCATGATCTATTTTACCCACCGGATCCAGGTGAAAAATCCGCGACCATTGGTGGAAATATAAGTACAAATGCCGGTGGAATGAGAGCTGTAAAATACGGTGTTACAAGAGATTATGTAAGAGGCCTTGAAATAGTACTTCCCAATGGAGCTATATTGGAGCTCGGTGGAAAAATAGTTAAAAACAGCTCAGGTTACAGCATAAAGGATTTAATATGCGGCTCAGAGGGAACTCTCGGGATAATTACAAAAATAATATTGAAGCTTCTTCCTCTTCCAAAACAATCCATAAGCTTGCTTGTGCCATTTCCAAACCTGGATAAAGCTATAAGTACGGTACCGAAGATAATAAAATCAAAATCCATACCAACTGCTATAGAATTTATGCAGAGAGAGGTCATACTTGCAGCAGAAGAATTCCTTGGAAAGAAATTCCCGGACAATTCGTCAGATGCATATTTACTTCTGACTTTTGATGGAAACAGCAAAGAGCAGATAGAAGCCGATTACGAAAAAGTAGCTGAAATATGTCTTCAGGAAGGAGCCCTTGACGTCTATATTTCAGACACGGATGAAAGGAAAGAATCAGTTTGGTCTGCAAGGGGAGCATTTCTTGAAGCCGTTAAAGCTACCACTACTGATATGGATGAATGTGATGTTGTTGTTCCAAGAAACAAAGTAGCTGAATTTATAAAATACACCAATGAGCTTCAAAGACAATTCAACATAAGAATAAGGAGTTTCGGCCATGCAGGAGATGGAAATCTACACGTATATATTTTGAAAGATGAGCTTTCAGATGAAGAGTGGAAGAAAAAGCTAAGCGATGTATTTGACTGCATGTATAAAAAATCAGAAGAATTACAGGGTGCTGTGTCGGGAGAACACGGTATAGGATATGCCAAGAAAAAATATATATTCCGCCAGTACGGTGATGAATATATGAAACTTATGAGGAATATAAAACTTGCCTTTGATCCTAAAAATATATTGAATCCAGATAAAGTTTGTGAATAATCAGAAATAGAAGAATAAAAACCTTCGTAAAATTTTATGAAGGTTTTTATTCTTTTTTATAGAAAATATTTAAATTTTAATAAAATGATATATAT
>NZ_FXYI02000184.1:0-6721 GCF_900184915.1 Clostridium sp. HV4-5-A1G
AATATATAGAATATAAAATATTTACAGGTAGATTGTCCAATTCTATTTAAAATAGTCTTAGAATCTTAAAAAGAAAGCTGTCATAAAAGTGAATAATAATATATAATCATTCCATACTAAAGTTAAAGTAAAATTTACTTTTAGAGGTGCAAAAAATGGTATCTAAATTGGGAAGATTATTAATTGGTAAAAGCTTAAAAACCAATGAATTGAAATCCGAGAAATTCAATGTATTTTGGGGACTACCAGTACTGTCCAGCGATGCGATATCCTCAGTCGCATATGCAGGTGAAGAGATACTCTGGGTACTAATACCTGTTTTAGGTATAATGTCATATAAATACATGTTTTATTCAGCACTTTGCATTGTGTTTTTAATGATTTTGGTCACACTTTCATATAGACAAACTATAGATGCTTATCCTCAAGGAGGGGGGTCTTATATTGTTGCAAAAGACAATCTTGGAACAATCCCTGGACTTGTAGCAGGAGCATCTTTAACTATTGGCTATGTTTTGACCGTAGCAGTAAGTACATCTGCAGGTACAGCAGCTATAATCTCTGCAGTGCCTGTACTATTACCTTATAGGGTTACTATAACCCTATTATTTATATTTATTATAACCATAGGTAATTTAAGGGGGATAAGGGAATCTGCAAAGGCATTCGGTACCCCCACTTATTTATTTATGATTGTGATATTGTCTATGATATTTTTTGGAATATTTAAAGTGAAGGTGTTGGGATACGTACCTGAGCCCATGTATAAAATACCGACAGCAGTTTCTAATATAACTGTGTTTTTGTTTTTAAGGGCTTTTTCTTCAGGATGCACGGCACTTACTGGAATAGAAGCAGTGAGCAATGGTATTCCCAGCTTTAAGGAACCTTCACAGAAAAATGCCAAGAGAGTTTTAGAACTTTTGGCATTGGTGGTGCTTGTAATATTTGGAGGAGTGTCTTATCTTGCCACTCTCTACCATGCAGTACCTAATTCAGATGTAACTGTAGTTGCCCAAATCGCCCATCAGGTATTTGGCGGCAATATTATGTTTTATTTGGTCCAAGTGACTACTGCCATTATACTCATAATGGCCAGCAATACTGCCTTTGCAGGACTTCCGCTCTTGCTGGCTTTTATAGCTAAGGATGGATTTGCTCCAAGGCAGTTTGCCAAGAGGGGAAAAAGACTTGGATATTCAAATGGAATCATAACCCTTGGATTGGTTTCAGCCATGCTGGTTGTTATGTTTCAAGGAGATACTCACTATTTGATGCCACTGTATGCAGTGGGAGTTTTTATATCCTTTACATTGTCCCAGGCGGGAATGTTTAAAAGATGGATAAGGCTCAAAAGTAAAGGCTGGATCCGCAGGGCTGCCATAAATGGTATAGGTACGCTTGTTACCTTTGCCACAGCTGTTATACTGGGGATAACTAGATTTTTAAATGGAGCATGGATTGTATTCATACTTATACCTGCATTGGTTTATCTTATGATAGCTGTTAGGAGACATTATTCTGAAGTGGCCAGACAGTTGAAACTTACGTTAAATGAGAGACCCAAGGAAAAAGTGGATATATCTAAACAAAAGCGATATGTAATAGTACCTATAGATACTTTGAATAAGTCTTTTTTAAAAGCCTTAAATTACGCCAGAACAATATCAGACAATATAATAATTTTTCACGTGTCAGTAGATGATGAGGCTACAAAAAAGCTTTTAAAAAAATGGCACGAGTATAATGTAGATATACCCATAGTGGTGAAAAGATCCCCTTATAGAAGTATATTGGGGCCTTTGGTCAAATTTATAGAGTCGGAAGAATATGCAGCGGGACCTAAAGATACTGTGACAGTGGTTCTGGCCCAGCTTGTGGTTACAAAATGGTGGGGGAATATACTTCACAATCAAACTGCATTGTTTATCAGAACCATGCTTCTTAGAAGAAGAAATATAGCTGTAGTTACAGTTCCGTATATAATATTTGAGGATTAAATATAAAAATGGCAAAATGCCATTTTTATATTTAACAAAATTTTTTTATGAAAATTGTTGATTATTTATGTAAATTGTGATATTATAATTTACATATTCAAGTGAAGTACATGTGTATTTTATTTGCGAACAAGGACGGGATTTTATGAATGCTAAGTTTCTCATAATTGATACTAGAATACTTCCTGATGTATTTACTAAGGTGGTAAAAGTGAAGGAACTCTTGAGAACTAAAGAGGTAAAAGATATATCAGAAGGAGTAAAGAAAGTTGGTATAAGCAGGAGCACTTATTATAAATATAAGGATGCAGTTTTTACATTATCTGAAGGCATAATTGGTCACAAGATAACTATTGGATTGATTTTAGCCCATAAAGCAGGTACTTTGTCTAAGATACTTGATATAATAGCTCAAAAAAAAGGTAACATACTCACTATAAATCAGGACATACCTATCAATAATGCTGCTACTGTATCTATAACTTTTGATGCTTCTAAATTAGAAGTAGAGGTCAACGAATTGTTGGAAGATATAAGGAATTTAAAGAACGTTATAAAAGTTAATTTAGCTGCAGTAGAATAGAAATATAATTGTGTTTAATTATACATATAGTATTTAATTTCAAATAAAAAAGCTATGACAAGGAAGAGTAAACAATCAACTGTTTTTAGAGAGGGGAATTCATAGGCTGAAATATTCCTCAAGCGAGAGTTGTTGAAAACCACCTTTGAGTTGTATATTGAAGCTTAAACAGTAGATATTTCCGCAGGTCTGCGTTAAGGATTTTAGAGATGGCAGTAATTTAATTGTATCATGTATTTACAGTTATTATTGATGTATGTAACATATATAGAGGGGAATGTATGTTCTGCATTCTTTTGACATTGCTGCTAATTTGGGTGGAAACACGATAAAACTCGTCCCATAAAGGGGATGGGTTTTTATTTTTTTAGCTATAATTTGATACTTTAGCAATTTAGATTATTAAAATAAAAGGGAGGCTGTTAAATGATAAATATAGCAATGCTGGGATATGGAGTAGTAGGCAGCGGTGTAGCTGAATTGATATTGAGAAATAAGGATAAATTTAAAACTGAATTAAACGAAGAACTTGTATTGTCAAAAATTTTGGTCAGAAATCTTGAAAGACATGCAAATAATAAGAACAGGGAACTCTTAACGGAAAATATAGATGATATTTTTAAAGAAAAAGTAGATATTGTAGTAGAAGCCATGGGTGGACTTGATCCATCCTACGAATATGTGAAAAGGGCCTTAAATATGAAAAAACATGTTGTTACAGCCAACAAGGATTTAATTGCAGAATATGGATATGAACTTCTGAGGTTGGCCAGGGAAAATGGAGTTACAATTCACTTTGAAGCAAGTGTAGGAGGGGGAATACCCATACTGAAGTCGATAAATGAGTGCCTTGTAGGAAACCAAATAAAAAGTATAAAATCCATATTAAATGGTACTACGAATTTTATACTATCCAAAATGAACCATAATGGGATGAGCTATGAAAATGCACTAGAACTTGCACAGAAACTGGGCTTTGCAGAGGCAAATCCTGAATCAGATGTAAAAGGTTATGATGCTGCAAGAAAGCTCTCTATTTTGTCCACTATTGCCTATAATATAAGGGTGAGTTGGAAAGATATAAATATTGAAGGAATTACAGAAATTGACAGCGATGATTTTAGGTATGCAAAGTTAAAAAAATGTAATATAAAGCTTCTGGGTATCAGTAAGGTTTTCAATGATCATGTATATGCATCTGTTATGCCTGTCATGGTGAAAGAGGATTCGGTACTTGGAAAAATAGAGGATGAGTACAATGCAATTTTAGTAGAAGGTGATGCTGTAGGAGATGTGATGTTTTCAGGAAAGGGTGCTGGAATGTTTCCAACGGCCAGTGCAGTTTTTGGAGACATAGCAGATATAATTGAACACAAGAACGAAAAATCTATTGTATTCGGTAAAGAAAAAGCAAAGATAAATGGAAGCTGGGGGCTGAAGGGTAAATGGTTTATGCGAATAAAGACAGATAACAGGATGAATGTTATAGAGAGCTTACCTGTAAATTTCAAAAAATGCTATATTTTATCTAATGATTTTTCAGGAAATAAAAATGAGGTGGTAGCTTTTGTAATCTCAGATAATGAAAATGCTGTGAATAATTATATTGAAAAAATAAGAGATAAAAAATGCGTTAAATCAGTAAAAAAAATTTTGGTTCTAGATAAATAGTAGATTGTATTTCTCAAAATAATAAATTTTTATAGATAGGAGTGATATAAGAAATGGCTAAGGTAAGAGTTAGAATACCTGCAACTACTGCTAACATGGGACCTGGATTTGATACTTTAGGTATGGCTTTAAAGTTATATAATGAAATTGAAGTCGAGGAAATAGACAGACCCACAGAAATATACAACAATGATTTGAAATTAGAGAAGGATTTTAAAGATAATCTCATATATAAAAGTATAGCGGAAACTATGAATAGACAAAAATATCCCTACGAGGGGTTTAAAATAAACGTAATTAAATGTGATATACCTATTTGTAGAGGCCTGGGAAGTAGTTCTGCCTGTATAGTTGGTGGAATATCGGCTGCTAATGCAATTATGGGAAACAAGATGAGTTTGGAGAATATAATTGATCTGGCCACAGAAATAGAGGGTCATCCGGATAATGTAGTGCCGGCTACTCTGGGGGGAATGGTTATATCTCTTAGGGTAGGGGAGAAGATAAAGTATTCTAAGGTGACCATTCCAAGTAAATTGAAATTTGTTGCTATGATACCATCTTTTCAAGTTAGTACAGCTCTCTCAAGAGAAGTGCTGCCAGCTACTTATTTAAAAGAAGATTGCATATTCAATATATCGAGATCTGCTATGCTTATAAGTGCTCTTTATAACAGTGAATTTGATAAATTGAGGATATGTTTTGGGGATAGGGTGCATCAGCCTTATAGAAAAAATTTAATAAAACATTCCGAGGCCATATTTAAAAGATCAAAAGAACTGGGATCTATAGGTGAATTTATAAGTGGTTCAGGATCTACACTTATGGCTGTGCTGGATGAAAATGTAGATGAATTTATGAAGTCAATGAAGAATTTTTTAGATAAGTTAGAAGATAATTGGAATATAATGCTACTTGAACCGGATTTAGAGGGAGCTAAGATTGCCAGTTGATGGTTAACGTGCGGATCAAATGGAACATTTGTATTTTTGTATATTGCTTATTGATTAGTGCTATAGAAGATAAGAATATGAAATAAAGGAGTTTTGATTGCTTGTATAGAATTCTAAAATTGATAATTTAATATACAAAAGAGGTGAAGCTATGCTTGATGTTGAAATGATGCTTAGAGATGATATAGAAATTTCTAATGTGCATCATCGGGATTTAATCGAGATAAAAAAATGGATGGAGATGAAAAATGCTTTTGCCAGAGAGGAGACAGATCTAGATAAACTTACAGAAAGATTTTTGGAAAGCTATATAAGTGAATGTGAATTTTTTTTGAAGATAAAAAAAAATAACAAATTAGTAGGTATATTGAAGGGAAGGATTGAGTTCAAAGTTGAAAATGAACTCTGGATATGGTTTTTCTATCTGGATAAAATATACGATGATTTGAGGGACTTTATAATAATTGAACTTATGAATTATTTTTCAAAAGAATATAATGCGACTGTTTTCTTTACGAGAGTAATTAAAAACGAAATTGAAAATTTGAATTTTTGGAAGCAAATGGGATTTAAAACAATTAGAATGGTAAAAAATTTTTACAATGTAAATGATAGATATATGGATATGATAATTATGGGAAAAGTTAATGGCTAAAGGTAATATTTTTTTTTACACCCTAATAATATATATAAATAGCATAAAGTAGGGGTGAAAAAAATGAAGTACACACGATACGATTTAAAAAAGGATAATAGTACTAAAACTTTTGTGATTTTTATATTTATAATACTTTTGTCAGCATTTATATTGGGAACTTTTATATTCCAGATTATAGTAAAGAACCCGGTTAACCTGGGTTATACCAATACATCCCAAAATAAGACAGAAAGTGAATATGAAAGTAATTCAGTTTTAAAAAATGAAGATGTAAAATTTGTAGCTGTTCAGGGCGGTATTTACAAGGATAGAAATAATGTGGAGAAAGAAAAAGAAGTGCTTTCTAAACATGGAATACCATTTTGTATCACGGAATCGGGTAAAACAAGAGTATTTTTAGGAATTTTTTCAGAAGATGATGCGGATAAAATTATGAAATCTCTTAGAGAACAAAATATTGAAACTTCCCCAAAGGTGTTTACGATAAAACAGGATGATATATGTGATACTGAGATAATTCAGATAATAGATGCAAACTTGAAGATACTGAATAAACTTTCCTCAGAAGATGTAAAATCAATACAGACTGTAGAATTAAAAAGATGGTGCTCTTCTATTGAAAAAGGAGAAGCAGGAAATTATAGGAATAAATCGATCTTAAAAGAATTGAAGGAATATATAAATAAACTTCCTAAGGAAATAACAAAGGATAATAATGATGAGAATTATGTTTATTTATTTAATGAGTTGAATAAAATAGGCTCTAATTAAGTTTAAAATATTCTAAATATGGTTATTATCGGCAATGGCTAGTAAGGGTATATTTATACCAGTACCTGCCATTTTTATATTAAAT
>NZ_FXYI02000185.1:0-6577 GCF_900184915.1 Clostridium sp. HV4-5-A1G
ATAAAATATATATATTTATGGAGAATTGTTTATAATAATATTAAGAATGAAATTATTTTATGAGGAGTGTATGAGTATGAAAGCTTCTAATTTTCTCTATTATAAGAATTGGGCGGTGATTGGAAATGTTTCTACGGAAGGGAAATATGCCTTTAAAATAGTAAATTCTCTAAAAAATTCAGGATATGATGTGATTGGAATAAACCCCAGAAATATTGCTGGAGATACTCACGAATATATAAAAAAGGCATTTTCAAAGATCCATGTACTGGATTTGTGTATAAATCCCAGCAAAGGAATTGATATAGTTAAGATAGCAAATGAAGCGGGAGTGGATAAGATATTAGTACAACCTGGAGCAGAAAGCCAGGAAATATTGGACTTTTGCAATAATAACGGAATAGATGCTGTCTGTGGATGTGCACTTGCAGAATTATCTAAAAGACATCAAAGGTAGGAGGGTTTTAATTTATGTTAAAAATATATGCAGTATCCGATTCCATAGGTGAGACTGCAGAACTTGTAGCTAAAGGAACTGCCTGTCAATTTTATTCTGATATAGAAGTGCATAGGGTACCGTATATAAAAAGCTGTAGTGATGTAAATAAATTTATAAATGGCTTGGATAGCAAAGAAAATATTATGATCATATCTACTATCGTACTTGTAGAAGTGAGAGAATTTTTAGTTCAGAGGTGTATAGAATCTGGTATACCTGTAAATAACATCTTAGGGCCCTGTATAAGTATGGCATCTAGGCTTTTAAATAAGATACCTGAATACAGGCCGGGTGCTGTATGGGAAATAGATTCCCGGTACTATAAAAAGATAGAGGCAGTGGAATTTGCTATTAGGTATGATGACAGTAAGGATAATTCGGGCATAAGATATGCTGATGTAGTATTATTGGGACTTTCTAGAACTTCTAAGACTCCACTTTGTATGTATTTAGCTAATAAAGGAATAAAAGCTTTGAATATACCACTTATGCCGGAAGTACCGATACCAGAGGAACTGTTTCAAGTTGATAGAAAAAAGATTGTGGCTCTTACTATAGATCCTATACATCTGATAGAAATAAGAAAACATAGAATGGATAGATATAATATGATGTCTACAAAATTGAAGTATGCTGATGAAGAGAGAGTTCTTCAGGAATTGGAGTTTTCGGACAGGCTTATAAAGAAATTACACTGCAAAGTAATAGACGTGACAAAAAGAGCTATTGAAGATACCGCCCTTATTATAATGGAGTATATAGGGTATGTAGGTACAAAAAACTATTAAGGTAAGCAGAAAGTTGAATAATTAATTTTAAACTCGAAGATTTTCTTAAAGTGTTGATATATAAGGATTTTAGAGAAAATATAGGGAAATGAATCTTATAATCTGGGAAAAAGGTGTTGACACTTTAAAGAATATTTTGTATTATAGACTATGTCAGGTCGCAGGGATATAACATAGAAGAATGTATAAGGCCCCTTGGTCAAGTGGTTAAGACACCACCCTTTCACGGTGGTAACAGCAGTTCAAGTCTGCTAGGGGTCACCACAATCATATGGGCGCATAGCTCAGCTGGGAGAGCATCTGCCTTACAAGCAGAGGGTCACAGGTTCGAGCCCTGTTGTGCCCACCATGTGAAATTGTTTTAATGTGGCTCAGTAGCTCAGCTGGTTAGAGTGCCGGCCTGTCACGCCGGAGGTCGAGGGTTCGATACCCTTCTGAGTCGCCATGTATACAAATATCTATATATTTGTAGAGCAAATAATGAATTGACTTAAATGAGAAGTCTACTCTAGAAGGGAGGCTTACTCATTTAAGTTGAGGATTGTAATGTGTTTTTTAATTTTATAAAATAAGGGCCCCTTGGTCAAGTGGTTAAGACACCACCCTTTCACGGTGGTAACAGCAGTTCAAGTCTGCTAGGGGTCACCACAATCATATGGGCGCATAGCTCAGCTGGGAGAGCATCTGCCTTACAAGCAGAGGGTCACAGGTTCGAGCCCTGTTGTGCCCACCATGTGAAATTGTTTTAATGTGGCTCAGTAGCTCAGCTGGTTAGAGTGCCGGCCTGTCACGCCGGAGGTCGAGGGTTCGATACCCTTCTGAGTCGCCATGTACGCTGGCATAGCTCAGTTGGTAGAGCAACTGACTTGTAATCAGTAGGTCGTGAGTTCGAAGCTTACTGCCAGCACCATGGATAGGTTTTACAGTACTTAGCTGTAAAGCCTATTTTTTATTTAAATACATTATTATCTTATATTAAAAGGTCCTTTAAACAGTACTTTGATCATCAAGCCTATTAGTTCTTCCGGATCTGTTTTCATTCCTGTTTCAACCCAATATGTTATAACTCCTATATTCGCAGAAGATATGTATTCCAGCAGATATTCATTTAAATTTCCTACATTTCTCTTTTCTGCTTTGAATTTTATAGAAAGTTTCTTTTTCATGGTACTTTTTATCTTGTATGTAAATAGATTATCTCCATTTTTACCAAGGAGAGCTTTAAAATAATTACTGTGCTGTTTTATGTAGTTGAATATTTTTCTTATGGTTTCTAAAAAAATATCAAGATCCTGCTGTTTATGGATTATAATATTTTCTGTTTTTATTATATTTACTAAGTCGGAAAGTAATCCTTCCTCTATTTCTTCCAACAGATTATCTATATTTTCATAGTAATTGTAGAATGTTCCGCGGTTTAAACTGGATTTCTGGCATAGTTCCTTTACGCTTATTTTGTTTATAGGCTTATGTGTATATAGTTCAATAAAGGTGTCTTTAAGTAACTGGTTTGTTTTTGAAGTCATGGATGCTCACTTCGCTTTCAGTTGAATTCATTAACATTTTACACGTAAAGTAAAATAAAAATCAACAGAATTGGAGAAAATGTTTATTATGTAGAGTCATCCCTGTAGTATAATCAGCATATGAGGAGGAATACTATGGAGCATAGTTCTTATAGTGTAGTAGTTCAAAATGTAGATAGATGCTTTGGAAAGCATCAAATACTTTACAATATAAACTTGAAAGTGACCTGTTCACAGATCTTCGGACTTCTAGGACCTTCAGGTTCAGGCAAGACAACTCTAGTTAAAATGATCGCGGGAATTGATGTGCCTACAAAGGGACAGGTTTATGTACTGGGAGAGGAAATGCCTAAACTTTCAATGATGAATAAAATTGGGTATATGGCACAGTCTGATGCCCTTTATGGAGATATAACTGCAGAGGAAAATCTGAAGTTTTTTGCTGCCATGTACAATATATCTAAAGAAAATTGTACAAAGCGTATTGATGAAGTCATGGAATTGGTAAATTTATCTGAACATTTAAAGAAGAAAGTCAATCAATATTCTGGTGGAATGAAGCGGCGTCTGTCACTGGCTATTGCAATGTTAAATCAGCCTTTAGTACTTATTTTGGATGAGCCTACAGTAGGCATCGACCCTGTGCTTCGGAAATCTATATGGAATGAGTTGGACAGGTTAAGCAAAGAGGGTACTACCATCATAATTACAACTCATGTGATGGACGAAGCTGATAAATGTGATAACCTTTGCATGATACGTAATGGAAGGGTAATTGCAGCAGGCACTCCTGATGTGCTTAAAAAAAATACTGATTCCAATACAATAGAAGAAGCCTTTCTGTACTATGGAGGTGCTAAATGATGAGAATTGCCGCACTTACTATACGTATCTTGCGTCAGCTTAGAAATGACCGGAGGACTATTGCACTTATGATATTGGCACCTATTTTTGTATTGACGTTGATGTCATATATTTTTAATGGAGTTCAGTATGATCCAAAAATAGGCGTTATAAATGCACCTGAGAGCTTTATAGACAGATTGGAGAGCAGGTATGCAGTTGTAGGCAGGTACAGCGAAAGTGAAGCAGATATGCTTATAAGAGAATCAAAATTGGATGCGGTCATAAATTATAAGAGAGGAATTCCATATATTACGCTTGAGGGAAGCGATCCGGGGAAAAGCAAAGCAGTTATTGTACTGGTTCAAAACAGTATTCAAGATGCAAACCTAGGTATTAAACCAGATGTAACTTATTTATATGGTTATGAGAATATGACTTCATTTGACAATTTTGGACCTATACTTATTGGTTTCTTTGTGTTTTTCTTTGTATTTTTAATATCTGGAGTTTCTTTTCTAAGAGAACGTACCCAGGGAACTCTTGAGAGACTGCTTGCTACTCCAATACGTAGATGGGAAATTGTACTGGGATATATTTTGGGGTTTGGTATTTTTACTATAATACAGGCAGCTCTTATAGCCTGGTTTTCAATCAATGTTATAAATATGATGATGGTGGGATCTTTTATTTTAGTACTTATAATTACATTTCTAACTGCCATGGTAGCATTAACTATGGGAACTGCTCTATCTGCATTTGCGGAAAATGAACTTCAGATGATACAATTTATACCACTTGTTGTAGTTCCGCAGGTGTTCTTTTCCGGGCTATTTGATATGAGTACTATGGATACCTGGCTTCAAGTAATTGGGAAATTTATGCCGTTGTACTATTCAGCCGACGCCTTAAAACAGATCATGATACGGGGCAGGGGAATGGCTTCGATCTGGACAGATATTTTTATTTTAATAGGGATTTGTATGGTTTTTATTGTATTAAATATATTGGCACTCAAAAAATATCGCAGAATTTAAAATAGAATTATTTTAGGATGATAAGGGAGAGAGTTTTATGAAACGAATATATATATGTATTCTATTTGCGGCATTTATATTAACAGGCTGTGGAAGTAAATCTTCTATAACTTTAAAAGGTGATATTGCTGACAATACTGTTTCTGTAAGCAGCACTGTTGGCGGCAAGGTAATAAAAATGAATAAAAATCAGGGTGAAAAAGTAAAAAAAGGTGATCTAATTGCTCTTATAGATAATTCAAGTCAAAAATATCAGGTGGCTCAATTACAGGCAGTGGTTGATATGAAAAAGGCAAAATTGTCTTCATTAAATGCAGGCACCCGTACTGAACAAATTGAACAGGCTAAAGCACAAGTCAAGGCTGCAGGTGCCCAACTTGATTTATTAAAATCGGGGAATAGACAGGAACAGATAAATCAGTCACAAAACAATGTTTCAATTGCACAGCAGGATTTAAATATTGCTCAAACTCAATATGATAACTCCAAATCAGATTACGAAAAATATTTGATTTTAAATAAATCAGGAGCCATATCTCAAAAAGAACTGGAAGATGTTAAGTTAAAAATGGATACTTCAAGTTATACGCTCCTGTCTGCAAAATCAAAATTGGACAATGCCAGACAGCAGTTAAATTTAATGCAGGAGGGCTCTACCTCTCAGGCCATTGAAACTGCCAGTGCAAATTATGAGGCAGCAAACGCCCAGCTGAAACTTCTTGAAAATGGCCCTACCGACGATGAGATCAAGGCGTCACAAGAAGATCTAAATCAATCCATAGCTCAGCTTAGCCAGGCAAAAAATGAGCTTAACAAATACAATATAACCGCATTGTCCGATGGAATTATAATAAGTAAAAATTTTGAATTAGGTGATATAGTGACTGCGGGAAGTAATATTGCGGACATAGCGGTGACAGACGATCTGTATGTCATCTGTTATCTGCCGGACAAGTATTTGGATAAAATACACTATAATCAGTATGTGAATGTAAAAACATCACTGGGAATACAGAAGGGAAAGATAAATTATATTGATCTTAAGAAAGGATACACACCTAAAGATAAACAATCAACTTCAGATAAGGATCATATAACTACTAAGATAAAAATTGCCATAAAAGATAAAACTGGGATATTAAAGTCTGGTATGACTGCAGAAGTTGAAATCCCATTTAAATAAATGAAAATAGAACTTTGAATATTTTTCTAGAGAATTAAAAAATATAAGGGAAATAGGCACAGATCAATTTAGAATATGATCCCATGCCTGTTCTCCCTATCTAGATAAAGTGGATTTTATTTTAAATTCTTATTTTGTATATTTTGTTTTATGCGTATGTCTTCTCCGAAGAATTTACATAGGGTAAACTCTCCCAGTAATCTGGAGGAAATTCTTTCAGAATAGGATTTTAAAAGTTCTTCTAAGTCACAATTAGTCGATATAAGCATTTTTTTTTGTTTTAATAATTTTCTATTTAGAATGTTAAATAGTTCAGTTTTAGAAAAATCTGTTATTTGTTCTGAACCCAAGTCATCTATTATAAGTAAATCACAGTTCATAAGGAAATCTTCTAAATTAGTATCATTTTTAAATCTTATATTTTTTAAGTCTTCTATTAGATCTTCTGAAGTTCTGTAAACTACTAAAAAACCTCTATCCAGCAATTCTTTTGATATGCAATTTGATAAAAAGGTTTTACCCGTGCCTGGATTGCCGTAAAATAACAAGTTTTCCTTAGAAGAAGAAAAATTTTCTATGTAATTCCAGGATATAGAGGCTATTCTCTCTATGTTTTTCCTGGGGCTGGTCGGATTTCCTTTACTTTTTAAAGAAGAATATACTTGAAAATTAAAATTGTCAAAATTATTTTTATTTAATAT